>NZ_JBFAPC010000037.1:0-39983 GCF_040675535.1 Patulibacter sp. NPDC049589
GCAGGGCCATCCGCCCGACCACCCCCTCGAGAGCACCTGCATCGCCCCGGGACGCATCAGCGGACCGCGAGTCACGGGCGGGCGGCCCAGCACGAATCCGGCGCATGAGCTGCCTCGGCCCGGGAAACCACAAGACGTTCAAACGATCGGAGCACCCATGAGCGGGATCACCCTGAAGAGCGCCCACCGACTGATCGAGGCTGCAAGCGCCGAGGCCGAGAAGATCGGCGTGCCGATGAACATCGCCGTCGTCGACGCCGGCGGGAACCTGACCGCGTTTCACCGTCAGGACGGTGCATGGATCGGTTCGATCGCGATCAGCCAGGCCAAGGCCTACACCGCGCGGGCGTTCGACATGCCGACTGCCGACCTGCAGCCGATGGTCCAGCCGGGCCAGCCGCTCTACGGCATCGAGACCAGCGACCCAGGCCACATCATCGCGTTCCCCGGCGGTATCCCGCTGACGCAGGGAACCGAGATCATCGGGGCGATTGGCGTGAGCGGCGGCCTCGTCGATCAGGATCAACAGGTCGCAGAAGCAGGGGCAGCGGCACTCTGAGCGTCATTCCGGCGCGCGGTCGCCGGACTTCTGGCGGTCTCGCGCCTCGGGGGCGGCGACGCGCCTGCGGCCAGGGCGAACCGGCCCGCCCCTGCTGCCGGGCGGCGGAGCATCCGAAGCGGACGCTCGCACCTTCCGGGGGCGACTCGCAGCCATGGTGCCCCAACAGGCGATCCGTTGCGGGATGGCCGCTTGCCCGGAACGTGCGGTGGTCATAGAGCACCGTGGTGATGCGACCTACGATGAGCGCGTGGCCGCCAAGTCGATCGCCCTCTTCGTCCTCGCGGCGCTCTTCGAGATCGGCGGCGCGTGGCTGGTCTGGCAGGGCATACGCGAGCACCGCGGCCTGATCTGGGTCGGGGCCGGCGTCGTCGCGCTCGGGATCTACGGGTTCGTCGCGACGCTGCAGCCCGACGCGGAGTTCGGCAGGATCCTCGCCGCGTACGGTGGGGTCTTCGTCGCCGGGTCGCTGGCGTGGGGGATGGCCGCCGACGGCTACCGCCCGGACCGCTGGGACCTCGTCGGCGCCGCGGTCTGTCTCGCCGGGGTCGGCCTGATCATGTATGCGCCGCGCAGCTGATCTGCGCGGAGCATCAGACGGGCTTGGAGGCGCGAACGATCGCGGAGCCCGCCTTCGCGTGCACCCGGTGGGTCTCCTGGATCTCGACGTCGACCAGGCCCGCGGCGGCGAGGGCGTCCTCGAACTCGCGGCGGGTGAGGGCGCCGGCGATGCAGCCGGTGAACTGCTGCATGTCGCGCTTGGTCGCGTCGTCCATGTCGGGGTCGGCAACGACGTCGGAGACCGCGAACCGGCCGCCGGGCTTCAGCACGCGGGCGGCCTCGGCGAGGACCTTGTTCTTGTCGCCGGCGAGGTTGATGACGCAGTTGGAGATCACGACGTCGACAGAGGCGTCCTCGAGCGGGAGGTCCTCGAGGTAGCCCTTGCGGAACTCCACGTTCTCGAGGCCGGCCTCTGCGGCGTTCTGGCGGGCCTGGTCGAGCATCTCGTCGGTCATGTCGATCCCGATCGCGCGACCCGTCGGCGCGACGCGGCGGGCGGAGATCAGAACGTCGCCGCCGGTGCCGGAGCCGAGGTCCAGCACGACGTCTCCGTCCTGCAGAGCGGCGACGGCGGTCGGGATGCCGCAGCCGAGGGACCCGGCAATCGCTGCGCCACCCTCGCCGGCCGTCTCCTCGTCATAGAGGGCGGCGCCGAAGACCTCGGTGCCGTGCTCGTCTGTGGTGGAGACGGCGGGGCTGCAGCAGCTCGAGCCCTGCGTGGCGGCCTGTGCGTACTTCGCACGGACCTCCTCGCGGAGCTGCTCCTTGGTGAGGGTGCTGCGGTCGGTCGTGCTCATGGAGGGTCCTCGGTGCGGGGGAAGGCTCAGCTGAGCCAGCCGGCGAGCTCGTCGATGGCGCCGGGCAGGACGTAGTAGTAGGCCCAGAGGCCTTGGCGCTCGGAGTCGACGATGCCGGCGTCGCGGAGCTTCTTGAGGTGGTGGCTCAGCGTGGACTGGGAGACGTCGAAGAGCGGGACGAGCTCGCAGACGCAGACCTTGCCGGCGTGCTTGCGCAGCACGTCGACGAGCTGCAGGCGGATCGGGTCGCCCAGCGCCTTGGCGACGTCGGCCAGGCGGACGGCCTGCTCGCGGTCGACGTCGGGGTAGACGACGGGCTCGCAGCACGGGGCGCCGGCGGCACGCTTGGTCTTCGGCTCGAGCTGCAGATCGACGTTCATCGAAACAGCAAGCTACACAAAGAAGTCACGTTTGTCGATTGCATCGACATCTGTCACTGGATACCGTGCGCGGCATGGCCACCGTCACCGAACCGACCGCGTCGGCGGACCAGCCGGTCCTGCAGCGCCTATCGACGCTGGACCGCTTCCTGCCCGTCTGGATCCTGCTGGCGATGGCCGTCGGCCTGGGCCTGGGGGCGGCGATCCCGTCGATCAACGACGGCCTCGACGAGCTCCGCATCGGCACCGTCTCGCTGCCGATCGCCGTCGGGCTGCTCTTGATGATGTACCCGGTGCTGGCGAAGGTCCGCTACGGCGACGTCGCCCGCGACCGCTCGCCCGAGACCGCCAAGCTGCTCGGCGCCTCACTGGTCCTCAACTGGATCGTCGGGCCGGCGCTGATGTTCGCGCTGGCGTGGATCTTCCTCGCCGACCAGCCCGAGTTCCGGACCGGCCTGATCATCGTCGGCCTCGCAAGGTGCATCGCGATGGTCCTCATCTGGAGCGACCTCTCCTGCGCGGACCGCGAGTCCACCGCGCTCCTGGTGGCGATCAACTCCGTCTTCCAGATCGTCGCCTACAGCGTCCTGGGCTGGTTCTACCTCACCGCCCTCCCGGACCTCCTCGGCCTCGACAGCCAGGGGTTCTCGATCGGCATCTGGGAGGTCGCCCGGACCGTCCTGATCTTCCTCGGCATCCCGCTGGTCGCCGGCGCGCTCACGCGCCATATCGGCGTGCGCCGCATGGGGGAGGAGGCGTACGAGACGCGCTTCCTGCCGAGGATCGGGCCGTTCGCGCTCTACGGGCTGCTGTTCACGATCGTGATGCTCTTCGCGATCCAGGGCGACGCGATCACCTCCGAGCCGCTGGACGTCGTCCGGATCGCGCTGCCGCTGCTCGTCTACTTCGCCGTGATGTTCTCCGCCGGCCTCGCCGCCGGCCGGCTCATCGGCGCGACCTACGCCCGCACCGCCTCTCTCGCCTTCACCGCGGCGGGCAACAACTTCGAGCTCGCGATCGCCGTGGCCGTCGGCGTCTTCGGCGCCACCTCCGGCCAGGCCTTGGCCGGGGTCGTCGGTCCGTTGATCGAGGTGCCGGTGCTCGTGGGCCTGGTCTACGTCGCGCTCTGGATCCGCCGGCGCTGGTACCCCGCCGAGGAGACCGCTGCACGCCGCGGCGACCCGCCCACACCACGAGCCGACCCCCGCCCGTCTGACCCAACCGAGGACCCCTTCATGCGCCACGTGCTCTTCGTCTGCAACCACAACGCCGGCAGGTCCCAGATCGCCCAGGCGTTCTTCGACCGCCTCGCCCCCGACGACGTCCGCGCGGAGTCCGCCGGCACCCAGCCCGCCAAGGCCGTCTGGCCCGTCGTCGTCCAGGCGATGGCCGAGGTCGGCATCGATCTCTCGGCTGGGAAGCCGACGAAGCTGACCACCGAGATGCAGCTGCACGCCGACTGGGCCGTGACGATGGGCTGCGGCGACGCCTGCCCGTTCGTCCCCGCGATGGTGCAGGAGTGGGACGTGAAGGACCCTTCCACGCTCCCGATCGAACGGGTCCGCGAGATCCGCGACCAGATCGAAGGGCACGTCAAGGACCTCCTGGACCAGCACCTGAACGAGATCCGCACGGACCGCACCGCCCACCAGCTGCGCCTCGAGCGGCTCCTGCCCGCCGTCCGAAAGGACCTCGGTGACCGGTTCTCCGAGCACCAGATCCGGGCGTGCTCGGACCAGGTCCTCGCGGGCTACGACGACGCGACCGTCCGCGGCCACGTCATGACGATCGCGCACCGCGACGTCACCGAGTGCCTGACCGCCGGGAACTGCGCATGAGCATCCGGGTCGGCATCAACGGCTTCGGGCGCATGGGGCGCCTGGCGCTCCGCGCCGGCCTGGACCGGCCAGACCTCGAGTTCGTCCACATCAACGAGATCGCCGGCGACGCCGCCACCGCCGCGCACCTCCTCGAGTTCGACTCCGTCCACGGCCGCTGGCACCGCGACATCGCCGCCGACGGCGACACCGTGACGATCGACGGCACGACGCTGAGCTACAGCGCGCATGCCACCCCGGGCGACGTGCCGTGGGACGAGCTCGGCGTCGACCTCGTGCTCGAGGGCACCGGCAAGTTCAAGACCCAGGCGAAGCTCGACCCCTACTTCGGGCGCGGGGTCCAGAAAATCATCGTCGCCGCGCCCGTCAAGGACGGCGGAGCGCTGAACGTCGTCGTCGGCGTCAACGACCACCTCTACGACCCCGACACCCACGACGTCCTGACGGCGGCGTCGTGCACCACGAACTGCCTCGCCCCGGTCGTCAAGGTGATCCACGAAGGCCTCGGCATCCTGCGCGGGTCGATCACGACGCTGCACGACCTGACCAACACGCAGACGTTGGTCGACGCGCCGCACAAGGACCTTCGCCGCGCCCGCGCCGCCGGCCTCTCCTTGATCCCGACCACTACCGGGTCGGCGACGGCGATCGGCCTGATCTTCCCCGAGCTGCAGGGCCGCCTCGACGGCGTCGCGATCCGGGTGCCGCTCTTGAACGCGTCGCTCACCGACGCGGTGTTCGAGGTCGCGCGCGAGACCACCGTCGAGGAGGTCAACGAGCTGCTTCGCACCGCCGCGGAGGGCCCGCTCGAGGGCATCCTCGGCTACGAGACGCGGCCGCTGGTGTCCGTGGACTTCAAGGACGACCCGCGGTCGGGGATCGTCGACGCGCCCTCGACGATGGTCACCGACAAGACGCAGGTGAAGATCCTGGCCTGGTACGACAACGAGTGGGGCTACGTCAACCGCTGGGTCGAGCTCGCCGGCCAGGTCGCCGCCTCCCTGGAGCCACGGGCGTGAACGGCCCGGACGCGGCGGCGGCCGCCGAGCAGCGTGGCGGGGACCTGCGCAACTACGTCGTCGTCACCGGCGCGTACTGGGCGGACACGATCGCCGACGGCGCGATTCGCGTCCTGGTCCTCTTCTACTTCTACGAGCTCGGCTACAGCCCGCTGCAGGTCGCCTCGCTGTTCCTCTTCTACGAGGTCTTCGGGATCATCACCAACCTCGTCGGCGGCTACATCGCCGCCCGCTGGGGCCTCAAATCCACGCTGCTGGGCGGTCTGACCTTCCAGCTCGCGGCCCTGGCGATGCTTGCGCTCGTACCTGAATCGTGGCTCGTCGTCGCGTACGTGATGGTCGCCCAGGCGCTGTCGGGGATCGCGAAGGACCTGACGAAGATGTCCTCGAAGTCGGCGGTCAAGCTCGTCGTCCCGCAGGACACCCCCGGGGCCCTCTACAAGTGGGTGGCGATCCTCACCGGCTCCAAGAACGCGCTCAAGGGCGTCGGGTTCTTCATCGGCGGCCTGCTTCTCACCGTCATCGGCTTCCAGGCCGCGCTGGGGTGCATCGCCGGCCTCGTCGCGGCCGGCCTCGCGGGGACCCTGATCTTCATGCGCGGCGACCTCGGGACCCCGGACGCGTCGGCGAAGTTCCGGCAGATGTTCTCCAACAACCGGTCGGTGAACCTGCTGGCCGGCGCCAGGATCTTCCTCTTCGCCTCCCGCGACGTCTGGTTCGTCGTCGGCCTCCCCGTCTACCTCCGCACCGTGATGGGCTGGTCGTTCTGGCAGGTCGGGATCTTCATGGCCGTCTGGACCATCGGCTACGGCATCGTCCAGGCGACGGCACCCAGGTTCGTGAAGGACCCCGATGGCCGGACTGCGGCGAAGCTCGCGTTCGTCCTCGCCGCCTTCCCCGCCGCGATCGCGATCGCCATGAGCACGAGCATCGACCCCGACGTCGTGATCGTCGCCGGCCTCATCGTCTTCGGCGTCGTATTCGCGATGAACAGCGCGGTGCACTCGTACCTGATCCTCGCCTACGCGGAGGGGTCGAAGGTCGCGATGAACGTCGGCTTCTACTACATGGCCAACGCGTTCGGCCGCCTCTCAGGCACCGTCCTGTCCGGCGCCCTCTACCAGTGGCAGGGCCTGCAGGCGTGCCTCTGGGGCTCGGCAATCATGGTCCTCGCCGCCGGCCTCCTCTCCCTGCTGCTGCCAGGTGACCCGGCGCGGTCGCGGGTCCGCCCATCAGTCTCGAGCCGAACCGTGAAGGGCACCGCATAACGGCTCAGACGACGTCCCGGTAGACGATCGGCTATCGGGATTCCCGCCCGCCCCGACCCCGGGAATCCCTCGCTTAATGCTGTGAGGATGGCTTCGGCTCGAACGCGGATGGTGCGAGCTATGCTGCTCTGACGCGGCCCCGGGAGGGTCGTTGGTGTGCCGGGAAGACTGGTCGGCGAGTCTCACTGTCGACCCCTTTGGAGGCCGTGGCCAATGTCCACCGCTCCCGCACCTATCCGCGTTCTGCGGATCCCCCGGAGCACCCGACAGCGTCCCGCCGTGGCGCGAGGGTCCCGATGAGCAGCCCGCGCGACCTCACGGTCCCGCGGTGGGAGGCCTATGACCCCTATGGGCCGGCGACCGCCGCGGTTCAGGATGCTCGGACCATCGACGCCCGCGAGGCTGCCGACCGGTTCGCGGCCGCCGCCGACGTGCCGGCCACCGACGTTCGGGTGTCCAAGCGCCATATCGAGGTCTTCACCCTGGCGCAGCACTGGGCCACGGCCCGGCGCGCCGGGCTGCCCCACGACGACGGGACGTCGCAAGACGGTCCGCCTGCCGGATGGACCCCGCCGGAGGGTCAGCCCTCGTGGCGCTTCGTCTCCCGCGCCCACCCGGCCGGCCGACCCATGTGGATCTGCGGCCTGCGCAGCGACCGCGTGCCGAAGTGCCCGTAACGCCGCCCGGGCTGACCGCCGGGCGCCCGCGTCTCCCGCCGGCCTTGCGGTCGCCGATCACCGGTGGCGTCCTGCTGCTCCTGGCGGTGCTCGTCGCGTTGTTCTGGGCCAACGTCCTGTCGGGCGAGGGCTACGAGGGCGTCTGGACGACCAAGCTGACCATCGGTATTGGGGACCTGTCGATCACGGAGGACCTGCGGCACTGGATCAACGACGGGCTGATGGCCCTGTTCTTCCTCGTCCTCGGCCTGGAGGTCAAACACGAGTTCGTCGCCGGCTCGCTGCGCGACCCGCGTGCGGCCGCGGTCCCGATCGCCGCGGCCGTCGGTGGCGCGGTGCTGCCGGCACTGATCTACGTCGCGTTCACCGTCGGCGGCGCCGGGTCGGAGGGCTGGGGGATCCCGATGGCCACCGACGTCGCGTTCGCCATCGCGGTCCTCGCCCTGTTGGGCTCGCGGATCGTTCCGGCGATCAAGACGTTCCTGCTGACCCTCGCGGTTGTCGACGACATCCTCGCCGTCCTGGTCATCGCGATCTTCTACACCGACACGATCGTGCCCGGCTGGCTGTTTGCCGCGATCCTCGGACTCCTCGCGATCAAGCTGCTGCAGCGCGCCATGGTCACCTCGGTCCCCGTCTACGTGCTGATCGGCTTCGTGGTCTGGGTCTGCATGCTGGAGTCCGGTGTGCACGCCACCATCGCCGGCGTCGCGCTCGGCCTCATCACCCCCGCAGGATCGTTCCGCGGCCGCGACGTCCTGCACGCCCTGAAGGACCGCATCGAGCCGGTTACCGCACTGCTGATCGTGCCGCTCTTTGCGCTCGCGAACGCCGGGGTGGTCCTCACCGGTGGGGTGGTCGGCGACGCCGCATCCAGCGGCGTCGCGCTCGGCGTGCTCGTTGGACTCGTGATCGGTAAACCGGTTGGGATCGCCCTCACCGCATTGCTGGTGCAGCGCGTCGGGCTCGGCCGGCTGGATCCGGTGATCGGGGTGGCGCACCTCGTCGGCATCGGGGCGCTGGCCGGGATCGGGTTCACCGTCTCGCTGTTCATCTCCGACCTCGCCTTCGACGGCCCCGAGCTCGCGCAGCTGGCCAAGATCGGCGTCTTCGCCGGCTCACTCCTCAGCGGCGCGCTCGGCGCCTTCCTGCTCCTGCGCGCCACGCGCCCCCAGGTCCCCGGCCCGCCGCCCACGGCACGGTCGACACCCGACGTCGAGTGAGGACCCCGCAAGCCGGCCGCCGTGGCCCCGATCGACGTCCGCTCCCGGGCGCCGTACTCAGCTCGTGGGGGCTAGTGCTTGCGGGTCCGGGTGGCCCGGTGGACGTCGACGGCCGCCGCGGTCGCGGCGATGAGGACCGCGAAGCCCGCGGCCGGGCGGACCAGCTGCACCGACGTCAGCAGCGAGAACAGGACCGCGACGACAAGCACCACCAGACCCGCCCACCGCCATCCAACGCGTGCCCGCCCACGAAACCGTTCGCGATTCTCTCGTCCGCGCCGCATCACCCCATGGTGGCAAGCCCGGGACGGCGACTCCGCTGCTTCAGCCGACCTGTGCTCGTTGCTGACGCAAGTGTCCGGGTACGAGCTGGTTGTCCTCAAACGAAAGAAGCACCCATGATCGGCGCAATCATCCTCGGCCTCATCGCCGGCGCACTCGGCAAGCTCCTGGTCCCCGGCAAGCAGCCCGGCGGCATCCTCGGAACCATTGCCATCGGCCTGATCGGTGCCCTGGTCGGCTACTTCATCTTCACCCGAGGCCTCGGCATCGGCGACAACGACGCCTTCGACCTCGGCGGTCTTCTCAGCGCCGTCATTGGCGTGGTCATCGTGCTCGTCGCCTATCAGGCCGTCGCGGGCCGACGCGCCCGCGCCTGAAAGCGACCCCGTCACAGGCCGATCGAGGTAAGACCGACAGCACCGGGAGACAAGGTCGCCTCCGACCACCCGACTGCCGCAGAGGGTGCAGACGGTGTTGGGGAGGCCCTCGTCGGCCTGGACAGTGCTCTGCGGAGCACCCTGGAGGCCCTGGACCGTCTCGTTGACGACGTTGAGGCGACAGGCGCTTCCGGGTGCTCCACTGACGCCGGACCCCGAAGGTCGCCAGATGACGATTCCAGCGGGCACTGACGGCCCACGGGACCTCAAGGAGGCAGATCGCGCCCGGCCCGAGCCGGGCGCGAATGCTGTGGGGAACAAGCTGGGGTTAATGCGAGGCGACGAGCTGGCCGGAGAGTGCGTCGTGGATCTCGCCGGAGGCCTCGTTCAGACCGGTGATCTCGACGGTCTTGCCCTGCGACTCGTACTTCACCGTGAGCGCGTCCAGCGCGGAGACGGCGGAGGCGTCCCAGACGTGCGCCTGGCTCATGTCGATGAGGATGTGCTCCGGGTCGTCGGGGTGGTGGAACGCGCTGACGAGCTCGTCGTTGGAGGCGAAGAACAGCTCGCCCCGCACGCTGTAGATGACCGAGGTGCCATCGGGCGAGACGGTCCGCTCGACGTTCAGCAGGTGCGCGACGCGGCGAGCAAAGATGGCCATGGAGGCGAGGACGCCGACGCCGACGCCGATGGCGAGGTTGTCGGTGGCGACCGTGGGGATGACGGTGAGGACCATCACGACGGTCTCGCCGAGCGGCATCTTCTTCAAGGTGGCCGGCTTGATGCTGTGCCAGTCAAACGTGGCGTAGGCGACGAAGATCATGACCGCGACCAGGGCGGTCATCGGGATCTTCGAGACGATCCCGCCGAGGCCGACGCAGAGGATCAGCAGGAAGACGCCGGCGGAGAACGTCGACAGGCGTGTCCGGGCGCCGGAGACGCGGACGTTGATCATCGTCTGGCCGATCATCGCGCAGCCCGGCATCCCGCCGAAGAACCCGGTGATGACGTTCGCGATCCCCTGACCGCGGGACTCGCGGCCCTTGTCGGAGGGGGTGTCGGTGATGTCGTCGACCAGCCGGGCGGTCATCAGCGACTCGAGCAGCCCGACGGCGGCCAGGGTCGCGGAGAACGGCAGGATGATCGTGAGCGTCTCGAGCGAGAACGGCACGGACGGGATGCCGAGCAGCGGGATCGTGGAGGGCAGCTCGCCCTCGTCGCCGACGTTGGTGATGTCAATCCCGCCGGCCACGACGATCGTGGTCAGCAGCGCGATCGCGACCAGCGGCGACGGGATCGCGGGGACGAAGCGGGGGAGGATGAGGATGACCGCCAGGCCCGCGGCGACGAACACCCAGCCGAGTGCGCCGTCGCCGGTGAGGTGGTCGACCTGGGAGAGGAAGATCAGGATCGCCAGCGCGTTGACGAACCCGGTCATCACGGCCTGCGGGACGAAGCGCATGAGCTTCGCGATCCCCAAGGCACCGAGGGTGATCTGGATCGCGCCGGCGAGGATCGCCGCGGCGAACAGGTACTCGACGCCGTGGTCGTCGACGAGCGGCACGACGACGAGGGCCATGGCGCCGGTGGCGGCGGAGATCATCGCGGGTCGTCCGCCGACGATCGAGATCGCCACGGCCATCGTGAAGGAGGCGTAGAGGCCGACCTTGGGGTCGACGCCGGCGATGATCGAGAACGAGATCGCCTCGGGGATCAGCGCGAGGGCGACGACGGCGCCGGCGAGCAGCTCGATCCGCAGGACGCGGCCGCTGGGGAGGGTGAAGGACGGGAGTCGCCGTCGTGGCGGCGAAGAGGTGGTGGACATGCAGGACCTCGCTGCTGGTAGGCGCTGGTGCGCGGGAACGATCGATGGGCCGGAGGCCGCGGGGGCGCTCGGCGGGGTGCGGCGCGGCCGTGGGCGGCGCCGGGCGGCAGGAAGATCGCGGCGCTTGGCGCAGCGCTCTCCATGCAAGCTGCGGCAAACAGTAACGTAAGGGAAGGGTTCACCGGGCGGCCCGTGTTCGACAGCACAGACTCGCCGCCGGGCCCCCCGGCCGACGTCGTTCTCCGCCCTAGACTTCTTCCTGTGGCCACCTCGGACCAGACGCACCAGATCGGAGAGGTCGCCGAACGTGTCGGCCTCTCGCTGCGGACGGTCCGCTACTACGAGGAGCAGGGCCTGGTCGTCCCCGAGGCGCGGACCGAAGGCGGGTTCCGGCTCTACACCGAGCGACAGATCGACCGCCTGTTCCTGGTGAAGAAGATGAAGCCCCTGGGCTTCTCACTCGACGAGATGCGCGCCATGTTCGACGCCCGCGAAGCACTCGAAGACCCCGACGGCCCCCCGGAAGCCACCGAAGCGGCGCGCGAGACGATCGCGACGTTCGCCGACCAGGTCGACGAACGCACCGCGAAGATGCGCCGCATCCTCAAGCAGAGCGAGCAGTTCGCCCGCGAGCTCCGCGACAACGAGTAGTCCCCGGCCTGCGGAAGGTCCCGCTGGCCGCCGAGCGGCGCGATACTCGGCCATGGCTACCGTAGGCGAACACCACCTCGCTGACCGGCTGCGCGCCGAGTGGGGCCGCTTCCTTCGCGGAGGCGACCGAACTCACGCCCAACCCGACCAGGCCGCCGACACCTCGCGGTACGGAATCTCCCGCTTCGGCCTTTACAGCAACCCGACGCTCGACCGCGAGATCGACGACCTCAAGCAGCGCATCGCCGATCTCGAACGCCGGCTTCAGTAGCCGGAACCGTCCCGGTACGCCCGTCCCAGTCAAGGATCCCTTCTGGGACGGACCGAGCGCGTCGCATCGGTATGAGACCCGCCGGAAGCATGGCGACAATGCCGCGCGCCAAACATCGTGCGTCGACGCCGACGGTCTCGAACGGCTAGTTCGTCGGTTCTTCGTCCGTCTCGTTGGGTGGACGGCCGCTTCGGGTGGTGGGGTGGTCCGATGCCGACACACCGGTCCATCCCAGAGCGCTACCCAGTCATCGAGCACATGGAAGAGCGGCTCCGGGCCTCTGGACGACAACTCCCTGAGTCCGGCCGGCGGCAGGCCGGCCGATCTGGGCTCTTGGGGCTGGTGATCGGCTGCGCAGGCGGAGCCGGAATCATCGCGGTGTTCCTCGCGGTGATGCAGAACACGCCGTAGTCGTCGGCGGACCACGAGACCGCGCGTGGGCCGGCAGGTGAGGGCCCAGCAGCGCGCGAGTTCGCGTTGGCGCGAACGGATGACCCCGACCGGAGCAGGGCAGTGCCTCGCCCGTAAGAGGCCTGCCCATCCTCGCTGCGCTCGTCGGTCACACAGTTGCACCCGGGGTGCGGCGGGCGTACGGTGAACGCACCGGTGTTGTCCGTCGGAAAGCTCGCGCAGGGACAGGAGCGCTACTACGAGCGCCAGGTGGCGCACGGCCGCGACGACTACTACTCCGGCAAGGGCGAGGCCCCCGGAGAGTGGATCGGCCGCGGTGCCGAACGGCTCGGCCTGGAGGGCCGTGTGTCGGCCGACCAGCTGGGCGCGCTGGCCGCCGGGATCGACCCGTCCGACGTCGACCTCCAACGGCCCCTCCGGGCGAGCCGGAGCGAGATCAAAGTGGCCGGGTACGACCTCACGTTCTCCGCGCCCAAGTCCGTGTCGGTGCTCTACGCCGTCGCAGACGAGGGGACGTCGGCGGAGCTCGTGAAGGCTCATGACGCTGCGGTGCGCGCCGCGTTGACGTACGTGGAGGACGCGGCGGTCAAGGTCCGCCGCGGGAAGGGCGGTGCGGTCGTCCAGTCGGGCGAGGGTCTCCTGGCGGCCGCCTACCGGCACCGCCTCTCGCGAGCCCTGGACCCGCAGCTGCACACCCATGTCGTCGCGGCGAACGCGAGCCAAGGTCCCGACGGTCGGTGGACCGCACTCGACGCGCGCCACATCTACCGGCACGCGAAGACCGCCGGCACGCTGTACCAGGCGCATCTGCGCGCCGAAGTGCGCGACCGGCTCGGGCTGGAGTGGGGTCCTGTGGCCAAGGGCTCGGCCGAGTTGGTCGGCGTCGCGAAGGGCGTGCGGGACCACTTCTCGCGTCGACGGATGGAGATGCTCGAGCAGGCAGAGGGAGACGGGTTCGCGCTGAACACGAAGGGCCGTGCCGAGTCCGCGGCGCTCGCGACCCGCGAGCGGAAGACGTACGACATCGACACGGTGACCTGGCGCGAGGAGGTGGTCGCGCGGGCCGCCGAGCACGGCCTCGATCGCCTGGCGATCGAGGCTCTGATTGACGAGGGCCGGCTGCGTCGCGGCCGGGGTGAGGAGGTCGGCGGTCCCGCGCCCGACGTCGCCGAGGTCAGTGACAGGCTCGCAGGCCCGCAGGGTCTGACGGCGATGAGCAACACCTTCCTAGCCCGCGACGCCGTCCGGGAGTTCGCAGAAGCGCACCGGCAGGGAGCGCGGGTCGGCGACATCCGCGAGCAGGCCCAGACTTTCCTGGGGCGGGATGACGTGCACGACGTCGTCCTCTCCGGCGAGCTCGACCTCCCCGGCGAGCAGGATCGGCTGTTCACGACGGCGGACCTCGTGGCCAGCGAGAAGCGGCTGGTCGCGGCAGCAACGGGGCGGGCGGGGGAGGGCGTCGGCCGGCTCTCGGAGTCGCGCGTCGAACGGGCACTCGCCACGGCGGACCGCACGCTGGGCCCGGAGCAGGAGGCAGCCGTGCGGGGCGTCATCAGGTCCGGCAACGGCGTCGACGTGATCGAGGCCCTGGCCGGCACCGGCAAGACGTACACCGCCGGGGTGCTGTGCCACGCCTACGAATCGTCGGGCCGACGGGTCATCGGCGTCGCGCCCACCGGCCGCGCCGTCCGCGAACTCGCGGACGAGGCCGGCATCGTCGGATCCCGCACGCTTCATCGGTTGCTCGCGGAGGTCGAGCGGAACCCTCGCGCGAAGCTCGCCGACATCGTCCTCCTCGACGAGGCCGCGATGGCCTCGACCCGACACACCGAGCGCCTGATGCAGTGGGCCTCGTCCACCGGGACGAAGGTGATCGCCATCGGTGATCCCGGTCAGCTGCCCTCGGTCCAGGCCGGAGGTTGGATGCGGGCGGTCGGCGAGCGCGTCGGCCGTCACTTCCTCGAAGAGGTCCGTCGCCAGCGAGACCCCGACGAGCGGCGCGCCCTCGGGCAGCTGCACGAGGGCCACAGCCGCCCCTACCTCGCGTGGGCCGAACGTGCCGGTCGCGTCGTCGTGCACGACCAGGCCGGCCCGGCCCTGGATCGGGTGGTCGAGTCGTGGTCCTCGGCCGTCGAGGACCACGGACTCCGGGAGGTGGTGCTGATCGCGCGCGACAACGAGACCCGGCAGCTCCTGAACGACCGGGCCCGCCAGGTGCGCCGGGGCCTCGGCGGACTGGGGGAGGACCACGACTACGGCCCCGCGACGGTGGCCATCGGCGACCGCATCATCTGCCGCCGCAACGACGCCCTGGTCGACGTCGACAACGGCACCCGCGGAACCGTCCTGGCCACGCACGAGGACGGCGTCACCATCCGCACGGACTCGGGCACCGAGCGGGGCCTGCCGGCGCGCTACGTCGCCGAGCACGTGGAGCCCGCCTACGCCCTGACCGGTCACGGCATGCAGGGCGGCACCGTCGAGTGGGCGGCGGTCGTCGGAGAGCCGTGGGACTTCACCCGTGGCTGGAGCTACACCGCCCTCTCGCGGGCACGGAGCACGACCGAGCTCCACGTCGTCGCGGCCCACGACACGGACGACCCGGACCGCGACGAGTTCGCGCCGCACTACCGTCCGCCCCGCCCGACGAGGGCCGAGGTCCTCGACCAGGTCGCGCACCGGATGACGATCCGCGACGACGAAGACCTGGCGATCGACCGGCTCCGCGACGGCGGGCGGGACGCGGCCACCGTCTCCCCACGGGCGACGCAGGACTCCGGGCCGCCGCAGGAGCGCGGCGCGGACGCGCACGATCAGCCGATCACTCCGGACCGACGTCGTCTGATCGACCTCCTCGAGGAGCGATCTCAGATCGACCGTCGGCGAGCGACCCTGCCGCTCGATGGTCTGCGGGCCTTCGAGGACGAAGCGCACCGCCTGGATCGCGCCCACGCCCGCCGCGACGAGATCGCCGAGCGGCTCGACGCGCTCCCCGAGCCTCGCCGGCGTCTGCTCGGGATCCGCGATGACCATGCCGACCTCCGCGGGCGGCTGACCGCGGATCTGGCCTCCGCCGACGACCGGGTGCAGACGTTGACCGCCCGCGTCGAGGTCATGCGTGACGCCGTCGGCGGCGACCCGGGCGCGGTCCAGGACGAAGCCACGGCGCTCCAGGAGCGGTGGGGGCCGGTCCGGAAGGAGAGCGAGCGACTGCTCGACCATCTCGCGTCCCTCGAGGTCCGGGACGAGCCCGCATGGGCGACGGAGCTCCTCGGCCCGCGCCCCACGGACCCGAACCTGCGCGACGAATGGGACGGCGCGGCGTGGACGGTCGCCCGTCACGAGCTGCGGTTCCGGCCCGACGCCCCGGTCGAGGGCCTGAGTCGGCCGTCGTCGGGCGACGAGGTGGAGGCGCGGCGCTGGCGGTCGGTGCAGGCGGGTGTCCACCAGACGCGGGACGCGCTCGAACGCGAACCCGGTCCGGATATCAGCCCCGGGATTGGTCGGTAGGGCGCCTTCGAACGACTGCCTGTCGGGTGCTCGCGGATACGCTTGGCGGATGGGGGACGACGCACTGACGAAGGGGTTGGTGAACCGTGCAGGTGCCCTCCTCGTCCGCGCCGACCAGGAGGGCCGAGAGACCGGACTGACCACGGTCGATCCGGCCGACTACGAGGCCGCGGTTCGTGTTGTCGATGCGTGGAGGGCGTCGCACGCTCGCCCGCTGCAGGCGACGAACGCGAACCTTTACTACTACGTCCGCGACTACCCGGGCTGCCATCCGACCCAGCGCACCAAGAAGCTGGCGACGATCATCGACAAGCTCCAACGGCACCCAGGCGATCTCGCTCGCATGGAGGACATCGGTGGTTGTCGAATTGTCCTTCCGACCGTAGCCGCGGTCGACGACCTCGCCGATCGTCTGAAGGGGCAGGACGGTTGGGAGATCGTGCGGCTGCGGGACTACATCCGCCGCCCGAAGGACGACGGCTACCGGGCGCTGCACCTCGTTCGGCTGTACCGCGACCGCCGGATCGAGATCCAGGTCCGCACGACGTTGCAGGACATGTGGGCCAACCGCGTCGAACACATCGGGCGCGACTACGGCCAAGAGATCAAGTTCGGCCGCGCTGACGGCGAGGTCGTCGAGTACCACCGGCTGCTCTCCGACCTGCTCGCGGTGGAGGAGAAGGGGGGACGGATCCCGCAGGATCTGGTCCAGGAACTGCAGCGCGCCGCCGATTCGCTTCCCGCTCTGCGCAGGCGTAACGTGTGATCACTGTGTCCGACGTGATCCGCCACTTCCTCGTGCGCTACGACATCGGTCGTCAGTCGGCTGACGTCGAGGCGTTCGGTGAGGACTACGACGCAGCGCTCATCGCCTACGCCGCCGCTGAGAAGGAGCTCCGGGCCGATCCGCAGGTCGAGGTCGTGCTCCTCGGAGCCGATTCCGAGCAGACGATCCGGCGCACGCACTCGAGCTATTTCATGGGTGCCGAGTCGGACGATCCGTTCGCGGCGCACCTCGCTCGTGCCGGCGTGCGGGCGCCGGCGTTCGGCTGACGTCGTCGTTGGGCCGGTGAGAACGTGACGCTCGGTCGGTTGTCGCACGTCTTCCTTGCAGCCGTCCGCGCCATGACGCGAGGTCGGGCGAAGGGGAATGCCGTCGATGAACGCGAGCGGCGACTGAACGAGCTTTCTCAGCTCTCGCAGGACGTCGAGGGCGGTTACCGCTGACGCTGGTCGGCGCCGTCTGACGAGGCCGAGTGCCCAGTCCCGGCGCCGAGTGCCCACTGGGCACTCGCCCCCGGTAGGGCCCCGGCAGGTGGTCACTTCCGCCCACTGGGCGCGAGTGCCCATAGGCCGAGCGGGCGGTGCGGACTAGAACCAGCACATGGTCCGCACCGATCCCGAACGTCCGGCGCATGCTCGTCGCCCGCGGGATCGACACGACCTCGAGCCCGTGCAGGCCCGAGGCGTGTCGCGGTGAGCTCGAGCCTCGCCGCCGCGCTCCTCGACGAGCTCGAGGACGACGCCCTCCGGGAGCTCGCCGAACGGCTCCGCCCGTTCCTGCCGCGCGACGAAGAACCCCGCCGGCGGCTGCTGTCCACCCGCGAGGCGTCCCGGCAACTGGGCGTCCACGAGGGCACGCTGACGCGGCTGGCGCGCGAGGGCAGCATCGCGGGGGCGCAGAAGCTCGGCCGCTCGTGGCGCTTCGATCTGGAGCGGGTGACGTCGAGCTGGCAGCCCGGAACACGCCGATCCGTGCCGGCCACGGCAGGTCCTCACGGACGTCCGTCGCGAAACACGCAACACGTCGTCGACGCGATCCGTGGCCGGTAGCCTGTACAGCAGAAACAAGCAGCCCCGGCGCGATGGCAGTCGCCCGGGGCCCGGCCCAACGGAAAGGCTTCCGATGGACAGCAGGCAGAGTAGCGACGGCCCCGTCGAGGGTCGGTGCGCGCGATGAGCGTCGAGAAGCGGCAGCTCGCCAGTGGCACCCGGTACCTCGTGCGATGGCGCGAGAACACCAAGCTCCGGTCGCGGACGTTCGTGCGCAAGCGCGACGCCGAGGCGTTCGAGCACGAGATCCTCCGACGGCAGCAGCTCGGACTCCTGGCGGTCCAGCAGCTCACCTCGAAGGGGCCGACGCTCGACGAGTGGACCGCCACGAAGTGGGCGGTCGAGCACGCCGCGACCCTCGCGCCGCGGACGCGCGAAACCTACGCCGCCATCTACGGCAAGCACCTCTCGCCGTACCTCGGCGAGCGGCCGCTCCGCGAGTTGCGCGTGTCGGCCCTGCGCGAGTGGCAGGCGGACCGACTCCAAGCGGGAGTCGGCCGCGGCGCCTTGATGCACGCCCGGGCGGTCCTGTCGTCGATCCTCCGCCACGCCGCCGAGGCCGAGGTCATCGCCGCGAACCCGATGGGCCTCGTCCGTGCCCCGAAGGCACCACCCAAGGAGGAGGTCCGGCCGGTCGCGCCCAGCGGTGTGGAGGCGATCCGACGCGAGATGGGGCCGCGCGACGCGACGCTGGTGTCGGTGCTCGCCTACGCGGGGCTCCGCCCGGGCGAGGCGCTCGCGCTCAAGTGGTCGCAGGTCGGCGAACGGACCCTCACGGTCAACGCGTCGAAGACGGGCCGCCGGCGGTCGGTCAAGCTGCTCCAGCCGCTCGCCCAGGACCTACGCGAGTGGCGTCTCCTCTCCGGCCGGCCGGCCAAGTCGGCGCTCGTCTTCCCGGCCGCCGATGGTGGCCCGTGGACGACCGAGGCGTACAAGGACTGGTCCCGGCCGGAGTCCGGCGCCCGCAAGAAGACGAACCCCCGGAAGCCGTCGCGGATCGCTGGCGCCTTCCACCGGGCGGTCGAGAACGGCGACGTCGACTGCGGCCGGCCCTACGACCTGCGCCACTCGTTCGCGTCGCTGCTCCTGGCCGAGGGGCGCACGATCCACTACGTCGCCGCGCAACTGGGACACGGGCCGGACCTCACGCTCAAGGTCTACGGACATCTGTTCGCGGAGTTCGATGACGCACCGCGGATCGATGCGGAGGCGGAGATTCAGAAGGCACGCACGGCGCTCGGATCGGCGGAGACGGCGGACGGCGGCGAGCGGGCCCGAAGCGTCTGACGGGCCGCCGACCGCACCCGGCGCGCCTCCGATCGGGTCGGCAGAATCTGCGGTGCGGAGGTTGGCGCCGATCGGCGTCCCGGAGAGGGTCGTTCTCAGACGGTCAGGCCGTCGCCTGGCGCGACAAGTTCGCGCTCGGCCTCGCGCCGCCGCGAACGGGCGCCAGATCGCCGTGCACCTCTCGATCTGCTGACGGTGGCTGTCGCCGCGTCCGCAGGCGCGGCGCGCTCCGAGGTCCCGATCGGGTAGAAATGCGCTCGGAATCACAGTTTCAGACGGCCCGCCTTGTCCCGGATTCATCACCCGGGTGGCGGGCCGTCGTCGTTCCCGACCCGTCCGAGGGCCTTGCTACACCTGGGGATGCTGCTTGGTGATGCTCGCAGCACTGTGATTCCCGAGAGAAGGACCCAACATGGCAACGCCCACGACCCGCACGAGCGGGTCCCGACTGCCGGCCTCCGCGCCGCTGCAGTCCATCCTCGAAGAGATCAGCGTCCCGATGGACGTAATGAAGGAGGCGCGCCGACGGCGCGACCTCGTGCTCGAGATCGCCCGCGAGCACCCTTCCGTGCGCGGCAGGTGGTCGTCGGGATCGGTCGCCTACGGCACCGCGAACTCGCCGCTGGAGGACGCCGACGGCGGCCTGAAGATGAACCGCCGCCTCGCGGACATGCGCCAGTTCGGCCCCGATGCACCCGGCCTGGGCCTGGGCCCCGGACCGCTGATGGAGGAGATCGGCTACTTCGTCCTGGTCCGTCTGCGCGATCGCCACTATCCCAAGGCGACGGTGGACGTCTCGGGCAAGCGCGCGATCAAGTTCGAGTTCCACGACACCGTCGATCTGGACTCCGCCGGCCCGGTGGACCCCTACGTCGACGTCGTCCTGGGCCTCGCCCGCCCCGAAGGCGCCCGTGGCCTGTGGATCCCCAACCGCAAGGCCCCGGGCGGCTGGGACCTTGCCGATCCGGCCGGCCACCTGCAGGCGATGAACGGCGGCACAGACAAGCCGTTGCGCGTCCTGCGCGCGCACGTCGTCCGCCTGAGCAAGCGCACGGTCAAGCACGACGAGCACCCGGTCGCGTGTTCCTGGAATCTGTGCGCGCTGGCGCTGGAACTCGTCGACGACGCGGACCTCGAGCTGCCCGAGGCCTTCGCGCGGTTCCTCGAGGGCGCCTCGCGGCTGATCCTCGACGCGCCGACCCCGGATCCCTCGCCCGTCGTGGCGCCGATCGAGTTGCCCGCGGGCATCCCCGCGTCGTTGGCGTCGCTGCGGCTGGAGCAGAAGGCCAGCTCGGCCCGGGCGGCTGCCGCGGCTCTGACCGCCGGCGGCGCCCGGGCGCACTACGCCGAGTTGTTCGGTCCGGAGGTCGCGTCGATCCGCAGCCGCGAGCGCACGGACTATCTGCGGCGTCTGGGCAAGGGGACGCCGTTGGCGGCGGCCCCGTCGATCGTCAGCGCGCCGTCCGAGGCGCACAAGCCGACCCGGTCCGATGGTGCGCCGCCGCAGGCCTGGTAGCGGCGGCCGTCGGGAGAGCTGGGACGACACCGCGGGCCCCAGGCTCAGGTTCGAGCGCGAAGCGCTTGAGCACGGCCTGGCGGTCCGTCGGGAGTACACGGCCCGGCCTCGTCGCCTGAGCTACCGCATCCAGGTCGACGTGCCTGAGTTCGACGAGCAGCGCGAGCTGCGGATCGTGATGCCGTCAAGCCCGATCCGGTCCCCGAGGGTGTTCGTCAACGGTCCGGCGTGTCTGCGCCACCGCTACGCCGACGGGTCGCTGTGCCTGTGGTGGGGCCGCGACGACGAGGCCCGTCGGTGGGTCACTCGCGACGGCTTGTACGCCTTGGTGCAGCTGGCCACCGAGCACGTGTACTGCGAGGCGCTGTGCCGCGAGGGCGAAGCGTGGCCGAAGGCCGAAGCCCCGACCCGTCACCGGCCGCGGTGTCCCGCATGTCCGACGTCCCGCTGACCCTGCAGATCGCCGGCGCCGCCGGCGGTCTGGCCACCATCACCGGCGCGCTGGTCACCCTCGCGATCACCGGACGCCGATCGGAGCGCCAGCGCCGCCGTGACCTTCACGCGCGTGCGCTGGCCGCGATCACCACCTACGGCGAGATGCCCTACCGCATCCGCCGCCGCGCCCCGGGCGCGGAGGCGCGCTTCGCGCTCTCCGAGGACCTGTCCCGGGTCAAGGTCGAGGTCGACGTCTGCCAGGTCCTCCTGGCCGCCGACGGCGACGCGCGACTGTCTGGAGCCTACGACGAGCTGTACCTGCTGGCACGTCGCACCGCCGGGCTCGCCGCGCACGAGGCCTGGAAGGACCCGCCGGTCGATAAGGACCCAGAGATGAACATGGGCGGCGTCTTCCGCGAGCTTGCTCCGTTCAACGAGGGCCGCCAGGCGTTCGCGGACGACCTTCGCAGAGCCACCCTCCCGCCGATCGCCCGGGCACGACGCAGGGCCCGCCGGTGGATCCGGTTCTTGCCGTCAGAGCCAAAGCGGCGCACCATCCAAGGCGGCGCCCCTCAGGACACGGCGGGCGCTACGGACGAGGACGATCCGCCGGAAGGGGCATCATCCGCTGCATCGTGGCCGTGAGGTCGTGGGCCCTGTGCTCTACCCAGGCCGATATCGCCCGATTGGTCTGTTGAGGAAACGCCAGGACGGCGATCACGGGCTGACGTCGTCCAGGGCCTTGGTGCCCGGGAACGTCTTCGACATGCCGCGCACGGCCACACCCGTTCCCGCCGATCCCGCGACGGCGCTTCCTGCCGGCCTGCGACTCGGGCCGGAAAACCGCCGCGGCGGCCCCTGCGTCGGCGATCCCGCGGACGGCGATGTGTACTCAGTGTGTACTCGGGCCTCCCGAGCGGCAGAGAATCGCCGCCGCCGTGAACCCTCCGAGAACGAGAAAGGCCCGCAATCGCGGGCCTTTCGCCTTCAGAGCCTCCCAGCGGACTCGAACCGCTGACCCCTTCATTACGAGTGAAGTGCTCTACCAGCTGAGCTAGGGAGGCAACGCGCGACCAGTGCGCGAGCGGGAAGAGTACCGACCTCGCCGCGATAGCGTAGGGACATGGGAATCGTGGCCTGGATCGTGCTCGGATTGATCGCCGGGACGCTGGCCCGGGCGATCGTGCCGGGGCGCACCGACCTGGGGTGTCTGACCACCACGGCGGTGGGCGTGGTAGGGGCGATGATCGGCGGCGCGATCGCGTCCGCGGCGGACGTCGGGGAGCTCGGCTCGTTCTACGACGCCGGCACGTGGGGGCTGGCGATCGTCGGCTCCGTCGTGCTGCTGCTCGTCCTGCAGGCGGTCGGCGGGCGCGGCAGCCGGCGCTGACCCGGCGGCCCGCGGGGCGCGCGGCCTGAATCGGGCCCCGCGCGGTGGGGTCCTCGGACGGTCGTCCGGCGGCCGGTGCGCGCTGTGCGCCCCGATGGCCACCGACGCGCCCGGCCCCGCTCCGGACCACCCTCGTCCCCGCCTCCGGGCGACCCCGTAGGGTGCGCCGTATGCCGTGGAGCACGTCCGAGATTCCCTCCCTGGAGGGCCGCCGCGCGGTCGTGACGGGGGCCAACGGCGGCCTCGGCCTGCAGACGGCGCTGGAGCTCGCGCGCCGCGGCGCGCAGGTGACGCTGGCGGTGCGCGACGTCCAGAAGGGCGCGACGGCGGTCGACCGCATCACGGCCAAGGTGCCGGGCGCGTCGCTGGCCGTCGAGACGCTCGACCTGGCCGACCTGGCGTCGGTCCGGGCGTTCGCGACGCGCGAGGACGCCGGCGGCCTGCCGCTGGACCTCCTCGTCAACAACGCGGGGATCATGGCGACGCCGCCGCGGCTCACCGCCGACCAGTTCGAGCTGCAGTTCGGCACCAACCACCTGGGGCACTTCGCGCTCACCGGCCTGTTGCTGGGCCGCCTGAAGGCCGCCGACGCCCCGCGCGTCGTCACGGTCTCGAGCATCGTGCACCGGCTCGGGACGATCGACTTCGACGACCTCAACTGGCACGCGAGCTACGGCCCCTGGCGCGCGTACGGGCGGTCGAAGCTCTCCAACCTGCTGTTCGCGCGCGAGCTGCAGGCCCGGGTCGACGCCGCCGGCATCCCGCTGCGCAGTCTCGCGGCCCACCCCGGCTACTCGTCGACGCACCTGCAGACGACCGGCCCCGCCATGAGCGGCGGCGTCCTGGGTCGCCTGAACGCCTGGGGCGGCAAGGTCGGCAACGTCCTGGTCGCGACGAAGGACTCCTACGGCGCGCAGCCGTCGCTGTACGCCGCGACGCACCCCGAGGTCCCCGGCGGCTCGTTCGTCGGCCCGACCCGCCTTGGGCAGACGCGCGGGCCGATCGGCCCGGTGACGTCGACCGCGGCCGGCCGCGACATGGCCGTCGCGTCCCGCCTGTTCGACGTCTCCGAGGAGCTGACCGGCGTGTCGTTCGGGCTCGCCCCGGCCGCCGCCTGACCGTGGGAGCGCGCGGCGCCCTGCGCGGGACGGCCCTGGTCGTCCTCGCGGTTCTCTTCCTCGCGGGGGTCGCGGCGCTCGCGAGTCTGGGCGACCCGGCGGGCGAGTCGGCCGGGACGACCACGACGGCGAAGCGCGCGCTGCCGCCCGCCCGCTCCGCCCGCACGATCCGCGAGCTGCGGCCCGAGCGGGTCCTCGCGCGTGTCGAGGCGCTGCGGGGCCTCAAGCTCGAGAAGCCGCCGAAGTTCGTCGTGCTGACGCCGAGGCAGGCGCGGCGGCAGGTCGAGAAGGCCGAGGACCGCGAGGCCGGCGGCGCGACGTCGAAGCGCGAGGACCGCATCAACGTCCAGCTCGTCACGCTGCTCGGGCTGCTGCCCAAGGGCGTGGACCTCGACGAGCTCGCGGGCCGGATCACGTCGCAGGGGACCCTCGGCTACTACGACGGCGACAAGAACGAGATGACGATCATCTCGAAGGGGCCGGACTTCCCCGTCGGCGTCGAGACGACCGTCGCGCACGAGTTGACCCACGCGATCGACGACGAGCACTTCCACGTCTTCCGCACCGTGCAGCGGACGCGCGACGACGGGGACGCCGAGCTCGCGTACCGCTCCGTCGTCGAGGGCAACGCCAGCGAGGTCGAGGAGCGGTACCGCAGGAAGTACCGGATCCCGCAGCCCGACCCGAAGGGCGACGCCGAGCAGCAGGCGCTGCTGCGCGACCTGCCGTTCGGCCTGCAGCTGCAGCTCGGGTTCCCGTACGCGATCGGCCAGAACTTCGTGGAGGCGCTGCGCGGCCAGCCGCGGGGCGAGGAGCTGCTGGCGAAGGCGCTCGGGTCGCGTCGGCCGAAGACGTCGGTCGAGATCCTCGACCCGTCGCGGTGGGTGACGAGGTTGCCGGTCGTCCGCACGCCCCTGAACCCGAGGCGCGCGCTCGGTCGCGGGTGGACGGAGCTCGACGCGGACACGATCGGCGCGGCCGACGTCCTGGCGCTGCTCGCGCCCTCGGAGCGCGAGGCCTCCGACGCCGCGCTGCTCTCCCGCACATGGCGGGGCGGTGAGTACCGCTTCCTGCGCCGCGGCGGGGTCGCCGAGCGCGGCTGCGGCGTCCCGTGCACGAAGCGCGACGCGGTGGTCGGCAGCGCCGCGTTCTCGTCCGACCAGGACGCGCGGTCGTTCGGGGCCCAGTTCGGCCAGGTCCTCGAGCGCCATCGCCACGCGAAGAAGGCCGGCGTCGCCACCTGGACGCTCGACGGCGGGGCCGCGGCCGTCGGCAGCGTCGGGACGCGGGCGACCTTCGCCTACGCCCCGACGCCGGAGCTCGCGGTCAAGCTGGTCCGCGAGGCGCCGGGAGACTGACCGCGCCGGCGGGCCCCCGGCGCCCCGCCGCGGCACGCGTCGCCGTCGAGCGTGCAGTGCTCCACGCCTGAGGAGGACCAGCGCACTCTCGACGGGGCGCCCGCGGGTGGCGGCGCCTGCGCCGCCGTCAGTGCGCCATCGGCACCGCGACCGGCGCGGTGGCCTCCGCGCCCTCGCCGGCCGTGGCCCGGCCGCGGCTCCCCGCCAGCAGGAACGCGATGACGACGTTGGCGACGGCGAGGCCGGCGGCGAGCTGGAGTCCGCGCTCGAAGCCCGCGGTCTGGGCGACCGACGCGGCGACGCCGTCGCCGATCAGGTCGTCGATGTGGCCCGTCGCGATCGTGGTGATCACGGCGAGGCCCAGCGCGGAGCCCACCTGGTAGGCGGCGGACAGGAGGCCCGAGGCGGAGCCGGCGTCCTGATCGGTGACGTCGGTCACGGCGCCGATCTGGGCGGGGACGCCGATCAGCGAGATCGACGCGCCGTACAGCAGGAAGCCGGGCAGGATGTCGGTGACGTAGCTGCCGCCGGCGGTCGCGGTGGAGAGCAGGAGCAGCGAGCCGCCGCCGAGGACCGCGCCCACGGCGATCACGGGGCGGGCGCCGACCCGGCCGACGAGGTTCTGGGCCACGATCGCGCCGACGACGGCGGTGACGCCCATCGGCACGAACTGCAGGCCGGTCTCGATCGCCGACGCGCCGCGGACGCCCTGCAGGAAGATCGCCGAGAGGTAGAACATCCCGATGAACGCGCTGCCGTTGAGGGCGAGCGCGACGCCGGAGAGCGCCAGCGGCCGCGAGCGCGCCAGGCGCGGCGGGACGAGCGGCGCGGCGGCGCGGGTCTCGACGACGGCGAAGGCGATCAGCATGGCGGCGCCGCCGATCAGCAGCGCAAGCACCTCGCCGGCGCCCCAGCCGAGGACGTCGGAGCGGATCACGCCGAGCACGACGGCGCCGACGCCGAGGGTGCCGAGGACGGCGCCCGCCACGTCGAACGACCGGGTTGCGGCGTCCGCGCGGCTCTCGCGGATCGTCAGCGGGATGGCGATCAGGGCGATGACGGCGATCGGGACGTTGACGAAGAAGACCCACTCCCAGCCGAGGGAGTCGATCAGCAGGCCGCCGGCGACGACGCCCGCGGTGCCGCCGAGGCCGGCCAGCGCGCCCCAGATGCCCAGGGCGATGCCGCGCTCGCGGCCGGGCGCGAACGTGACGGTGACGATCGACAGCGCGGCGGGGGAGAGCAGCGCGCCGCCGATCCCCTGCACGGCGCGGGCGGCGATCAGGGCGCCGGAGCTCGGCGCCAGGCCGGCGGCCAGCGAGGCCACGGCGAAGAGGGCCAGGCCGCCGATCAGCATCCGCCGCCGGCCGAGCAGGTCGGCGGCGCGCCCGCCGAGCAGGAGGAGCCCGCCGAAGGACAGCGTGTACGCGCCGACGACCCACTGCAGGTCGAGGGCGGAGAAGTGGAGGTCGGTCTGGATCGCGGGCAGCGCGACGTTGGCGATCGTGACGTCGAGGACGACCATGAACTGCGCGAGGGCGAGGACCGCGAGGGCCCGCCAGCGGCGCGGGTCGGGCGGCGCGGCGGCGGAGGTCGCCGCCGCGGACGGCGAGGGGGTGGTCGGGGAGGAAGACATCGGGGCTCCGGTTCGGCTCGTGAATCGTCCGGGAGAGGAATGATTCACGACATGAAGGATCAGGTCGCCGGGACCGTAGCGTCATCCCGTGAATCATTCAAGGCAGAAATAGTTCATCGGCGATGGTCTATGCTTGGCCGGTGATCGAGGACGACCCCTGCATCGCCGCGGACATCGACCGGCTCGCGGTGCTGCCGCAGGGCGTCGCCGAGCGGCGTGGTCTCCTCGTCTACAAGCTCGCCAACGAGCTCTTCGTGCGGATGACCCCGCACTTCGAGGCGCTCGGGATCGACGGCCGCGACTACGCGCTGCTCGCGGTGCTGAGCAACGACGCCCCGGGGTCCCAGGCGGAGCTCGCGCGGCTCTGCTCGCTGCTGCCCGCCCAGCTCGTCCCGGTGCTCGACGCGCTCGAGAGGGACGGCCTGGTCGAGCGCCGACGCGACGACCGCGACCGCCGGCGGATGATCGTGCGGATCACGGACGGCGGCCGCGAGCGGCTCGCCGCGGCCGACGAGGCCGCCCGCGTGATCGAGGACGAGCTGCTCGGCCCGGTCGACGACGACCTGCAGGCGCGGCTCGGCGACGGCTTCCGCGCGGCGCTGCGTCCCACGACGCCCGCGGCCTGAGGCGCGCCGCCGCGGAACGTCGCTCCGCGGCGCCTCCCGGCGGTGCTCCGTCGCACGACGCCCGCAACCTGACGCGCACCTCCGGGACGGTGTTCCGCGGCGAGCGGCCGGGCGGCCGGGCGACCACCCGGCCGCCGCGGCTTCAGCGGGAGCCGACCCCGGCCGTGAGTGCCTCGATCGCGCGCTCCGGGTCCGGGTAGGGCCGGACCGAGCCGTCGTGCGCGAGCAGCAGGAAGCGGTCCAGCCGGCGCAGGAACGCGCGGTCGTGGGAGACCGCGACGATCGCGCCCTGGAAGCCCTGCAGCGCGTTCTCCAGCGCCTCGCACGAGTCGATGTCGAGGTTGTCGGTCGGCTCGTCGAGCAGCAGCAGGTTGCAGCCCTCGAGCTCGAGGCAGAGGATCTCCAGCCGCGCCTTCTGGCCGCCGGAGAGCGTGTCGTGCGTGCGGTCGTGCGCGGCCACCAGCCCGTAGCGGGCCAGGGCCGACATCGCCGGCGCGCGGTCGGGGAGCCGCCGCATGACGACCTCCAGCAGCGTGCCGTCGGCCAGCTCGGGGCGGACGTTCGTCTGCGCGAACACTCCCGGTACGACGCGCGGGCCGACGACGAGCTCGCCGTGGTGGGCGATGCCGTCGATGACGGCCGCCGGACCGCCGGGCTCCTGCGCCGCACGGCCTCCGGCCGCGGAGCCGACGCCCGTGACCTCGGCCGCCGCGCCGGCGAGCAGCCGCAGCAGGTGCGTCTTGCCGGAGCCGTTGGGGCCGATCAGGCCGATCCGCTCGCCGGCGTGGATCTCGTCGGTGATCGGCTCGGTCAGGTCGACGACCTGCACGGCGCGCAGGTCCAGCACGCGGCGGGCCGAGTCCGCGCCGCGCAGGCCGACCTTGATCGCGTGGTCCTGCACCGGCGGGGGCGGGGGACCGGCGGCGACGTAGCGCTCCCAGCGGGTCTCGGTCGCGCGGGCGCGGGCAGCCATCGCCTCGGAGATCCGGGCCTGGATCTTCAGCGTGTGGACGAGCGCCCGCAGGCGCTTCTCCTCCTCGTGCCAGCGCTCCAGGGCGTCGCCGAGGCGCTCGTTGCGCTCCCGGCGGGCCTCCGGGTAGTCCGCGTAGGACCGGCCGTGGACCCACGCGCCGTTGCCCTCGAGCGTCACGACGGTGTTCGAGGCGCGCGCGAGCAGCTCGCGGTCGTGGCTGATGAAGAGGATCGTCTTGCGGCTGCCGCGGATCGCCTCCTCGAGCCGGTGCTTGCCCGGCAGGTCGAGGAAGTTGTCGGGCTCGTCGAGCAGGATCAGGCCGGCGTCGCCGCCGAGCAGCAGCTCCAGGACGAGGCCCTTGCGCTCGCCGCCCGAGAGCGTCGCGGCGGCGCGGTCGCCGACCTCGCCGAGCCCCAGCCCGAGGACCCGGCGGCAGGCGGCGTCCCACTGGCCCTCGAGCTGGTACCCGCCGCCGGTGGACCAGGCGTCGAGCGCCTCGGCGAAGACCATCCCCGCCGCGGCGGCGCGGTCCGGGTCGGGGTCGGTGGTGTCGAGCTCGGCGCTCGCCATCCGCGCGCCGACGGCCGGCAGGTCGCCCGGCGCGACGGAGAGCAGCAGGTCGCGGACGCTCTGGTCGGCGACCTCGAGCCCGACGTCCTGCGGCATGAAGGCGATCGTGCCGTCGGCGTGGACCTCGCCCTCCTCGCGCTCCAGGACCCCGGCGAGGATGCGCATGAGGGTCGTCTTGCCGACGCCGTTGGCCCCGACGAGCGCCGCGTGGCGGCCCTCCGGCACCCGGAAGGAGACCCCGGAGAAGAGGAGATCGCCGCCGGGGTGGGCGTAGGCCAGGTCGGCGACGGCGATCGTGGACATCGGTCCGGGACGGTGGCAGACCGGGCGGCGCGGCGCCCGCCGGTCGCGCGTCGTCCGGCCGCGGGGGTTCGAACCCGGCGACCTGCCCGGCCGGTCGCCGGGCGCGGGTCGCCCGGGAGGCGGGGCCGTCCGGGTCGGTGCCGCCCGCGAAGGCCGCCCCGCGAAGGCCGCCCCGCGACGGCGGCCCGCGACGGCAGGCCGGACGGCGTGGGCGCCGGACGGGCCCGCGCGCGTGCATGCGACGATCGTCGGCATGGGACTCGCCGACCTGCGCCGCTCCTACGACGGGACCCCGTTGACCGAGGCCGACCTGCACGACGACCCTCTCGTGCAGGTGGCGCGCTGGGTCGCGGAGGCCCACGACGAGCTGAAGGACGCCACCGAGGTCAACGCGATGGCCGTCGCGACCGCCGACGCGCGGGGCCGGCCGTCGGTGCGGATGGCGCTCCTGAAGGACCTCGACGAGCGCGGGCTGACGTTCTTCACCAACCTCGACTCGCGCAAGGGCCGCGAGCTGCGCGAGAACCCGTACGCCGCGCTCTGCCTGCACTGGCAGCCGGTCTACCGCCAGATCCGCGTGTCCGGCCCGTGCCACGAGGTCGCGCGCGACGAGGTCGACGCGTATTTCGCGTCGCGGCCGCCGGACAGCAAGCGCGGCGCCTGGGCGTCGGAGCAGAGCGCGCCGATCGCCGACCGCGCCGCGATCGAGGCGCGGATGGAGGAGCTGGGCCGCCGCTTCCCCGACGACGACGCGATCCCGACGCCCACCAACTGGGGCGGCTTCCGCGTCGAGCCCGACGAGATCGAGCTCTGGCAGGGCCGGCCGGATCGCCTGCACGACCGCTTCGTCTGGACCCGCGAGGGCGGCTCGTGGAGACGCGAGCGACTGCAGCCGTGACCGCATCGCGGACGCACGAGGGGCACTGCCGCGACGCCGTCGGTGCCGGCGTCCGGGTCGCTTGCCCGGTCGTCCCTCCGCGGCGCCCGCTCTCGGCCGGACCGGGCGGCCAGCACGACGCATGCACGTGCATCCGATGGGTCCTCCACGACGTTCTAAGGGATGAACGGAACGCCCTCGGGTGTTCCATGACCGGCTCGCCGGTCGCCCCGTCAAACGTCGCAGGGAGTACACGTGCCGCTCGGAATCGGACCCATGGAGATCGTCGTGGTGCTGGTCATCGCGCTGGTCGTGATCGGCCCCAAGAAGCTCCCGGGTATGGCGAAGTCGATGGGCAGTGGCGTCCGCGAGTTCCGCGACTCCCTGTCCGGCGACTCCGACGACCGCGACGAGACCCCCGCGAAGGCGAAGCCCGTCGGCTCCGCGCGCGGCGAGGCGGTCTAACCTCCGATGCGCATGGCGCCCCCGTCGGATCACCTCAGCACCCTCTCCGATCGGGCGCTCATGGAACGCGTCGCGAAGATGGACGCGGAGGCGTTCGAGGTCTTCTACGACCGGCACGTCTCCTCCGCCTACGCCCTGGCGTACCGGATCGTCGGCAGCAAGCAGCCCGCGGACGACGTCTGCCAGGAGGCCTTCCTCTCGGTCTGGCGCTCCGCGGCCCGCTACGACGCCGACCTCGGCAACGCCCGGTCGTGGATCCTCGCCGTCGTGCGCAACCGCGCCATCGACCACCTCCGTCGCGTGACGCGGGTGAAGGCGCGCGAGGTCGCCGACGAGGCCCTCGCCGAGCGCCACCCCGCCCCGCAGGACCAGAACACCGAATCGACCGCCCTCCGCAACGCGCAGGCCGGAGAGACCCGCGAGCTCATGAACGAACTTTCCGACGACCAGCGCCGCGTGATCGAGCTGTCGTTCTACTCCGGCTACTCGCACAGCGAGATCTCGGAGATGCTCGAGCTGCCGCTCGGCACCGTCAAGGCCCGCATGAACCGCGGCCTCGCCCGCATGCGCAACGTGCTCTCCGCCGGGGGTGCGTCATGAGCGGCGACGATCCCCGCGAGCTGATCGGCCCGTTCGTCCTCGGCGCCTGTACGGACGAGGAGGCCGCCCAGGTCCGCGCGCACATGGTCGCGTCGGCCGAGTTCCGCGCCGAGGTCGAGTCGTTCGACGACGTGCACAGCGCCCTCCTCGACGTCCCCGCCGTCGACGTCGTCCCGGACGACGCCCTGAAGCGCTCGATCATGGCGCAGGTCCAGGCCGAGGCGTCGCTGTTCGCGGCCGCCGGTCCGGCCGAGCGCGCCGCGATCACCCGCGACCACGCGGAGGACACCGCGGCGACGGACCCGACCCCGGCCCGCGGCGCCGGCCAGCCCGCGCCCAGCCCGCGGCGGGGCGCGTTCCTCGAGGCCCTCCGCCACCCGGCGCGGGCGACCGCCCTGGCGGCGGTGCTCGTCGCGCTGATCGTGGGCGGGATCGTCCTGGGGAGCGGGGGTGGCGGTGGGGGGAGCGACGACCCGCAGAGCTACGCGCTGATCCCGACTCCGAAGGCGGGGCCCAACGCCAGCGGCCGCCTGGTGGCCGACAAGACGTCGAGCACCCTGAAGCTCAACGGCTTCCCGGAGCTGACGTCCGACAAGCGGTACCAGGTGTGGCTGCAGACGGGCACCGAGGACCCGAAGCCCACCGACGTGCTGTTCAGCGTCGACGCCAAGGGCCACGGCGAGGCGAAGATCCCCGGCGACCTCAGCAAGGTCGACCAGGTCCTCGTGACCGCCGAGCCGAAGGGCGGCTCGATGGAGCCGACCACCGACCCGGTCCTGCACGTCCAGATCTGACGGCGCGCGGGCCCGGCCCGCGTCCCGGAACGACGAACGCCCCGGTCGACGACCGGGGCGTTCTGCGTTTGGGGGTCGCACTCGTGGCTCGACGGTCCGGCCGGAAGGCGGGGCCGACGCGCGCCGTCGGCCGGCCGTGGGGGCGGGAGGCGCCGCCGGGCCGGCGTTCCGCGGCGGCGGGCGTCCCGGCAGTCCCGCGACGTCAGGCCGTGGCGGTCGCCGGGCGCGGCTCGCGCGGCGCCAGGTCGACGACGTCGGCGATCAGCTCGTAGGAGCGCTTGCGGGCCGCGTGGTCGTGGATCACCGACGTGACCATGAGCTCGTCCGCGTTGGTGCGGGCCAGCAGCTCCTCGATGCCGCGGCGGACGGTGGCGGGGCCGCCGACGATCTGCGACGCGCGGCGCTCCTCGGCGAACTTCCGGGCCGACGGCTCCTTCAGCGCGCGCTCGGCCTCCTCGGGCGTCGGCAGCAGGCCCGGGTGACCCTGGCGCAGGCGCAGGAACTGCAGGACGTTCGGGCCGTTCAGGAACTCGGCCTCGGCGTCGTCCTCGCCCGCGACGATCGCGGTCCCGAGCATCACGTACGGGGCCTGCAGGACCTCCGACGGCTGGAACGACGCCCGGTAGAGGTCGACCGCCGGCACCGTGTGCTGGGCGCTGAAGTGGTGGGCGAACGAGAACGGCAGGCCGAGCTCGCCGGCCAGCTGTGCGCTGAATCCCGACGAGCCGAGCAGCCAGATCGCGGGCTCGTAGCCGTTGTTCGGGACGGCCTTGATGCGGTGCAGCGGGTGCTCGCGCGGCAGGTCGCCCTTGAGGAACCCGCGCAGCTGCTCGAGCTGGGCCGGGAAGTCGTCCTCGTTGGCGAACGGGTCGCGGGAGCGGCGCAGCGCCGCGGCGGTCAGCCCGTCGGTGCCGGGGGCGCGGCCGAGGCCGAGGTCGATCCGGCCGGGGTGCAGCGCCTCGAGCATGCCGAACTGCTCGGCCACCACCAGGGGCGCGTGGTTCGGCAGCATCACGCCCCCGGAGCCGAGGCGGATTCGATCGGTGCCGGCGGCCAGGTGGGCGATCAGGACCGGCGGCGACGAGCTGGCGATGCCCGACATGTTGTGGTGCTCGGCCACCCACACGCGGCCGTACCCGAGGGCCTCCACGTGGCGGGCGAGGTCGAGCGCGTTGCCCAGCGCCTGGGAGGGGGTCGAGCCCTCCGCGACGGGGGCGAGGTCCAGGACCGACAGTGCGACGTCGCTCATCGCTCCATCGTGGCATCCGGGACGGGGATCCCCGCTGGGACGCGGGATCCGGGCCGGTCGCGGGCGCGCCGTGCGGATACGGTGGGACCGTGCCGCACGACAACGCCGCCCTGATCGCCCGGTTCTACGCCGCGCTGGACCGCGGCGACGCCGCCGAGATGGGGCGCTGCTACGCGCCGGACGCGACGTTCACGGACCCGTTCTTCCGCGGCCTGCGCGGCCCCGAGGTCCCGGGCATGTGGGACATGCTCACCCGCGCGGCGACGGAGATGACCGTCGTGGCCGACGAGATCGAGGCCGACGAGGCGGCCGGGTCGGCGCACTGGGTCGCGACGTACCCGTTCTCGCGGACCGGCCGGACGGTCGTCAACGACATCCGGGCGCGCTTCCGCTTCCGGGACGGGCTGATCGTCGAGCACGTCGACCGCTTCGACGCGCGCCGCTGGGGTGCCCAGGCCTTCGGTCCGGCCGGCAACCTGCTGGTCCTGCCGCCGGCCCGCGCGGTGTTCTCGCGCGGGGCCCGGAAGCGGCTCGCGGCGCACCTGGCGCGGGGCTGAGGGCGAGGAAGGGCCGCCGACGGGGGAGCCGGGCGATCGCTGCCCGCGGGCGGGAGCGAGGGCGCGGGACGGACGGAGGGCCGGGGGCGGATGGGGCGGGACGCGTCCGCCGCGGTCACGAGGGTGCGAGCACCTCGACGACGCGGGTCGCGCCCTTCGGACCCAGGAAGCCCAGCAGTCGCCGGCCCTCCGCCCGGATCGACGCCGCGGTCCGCTGCGCCACCCGCGCGAACGGCCGGACGACGAGGGCACCGTCCTTCCCGCGGTCCCACGTCGCGACTCCGAAGCCGTCGTGCAGGACCGTCCCGTGGATCTGGCCGTTGACCGTGAAGACGTGCTCGCGGTGGACCGGGTCGAGGATGCGCGAGTGGTCGACGTGCGAGAGCAGCGCGTTGTCGAAGCGGGGCAGGAACCGGACCGGGGCGGGGACGTCCTCAGGGGGACGGGGCGCGTTGGGCAGGTCGAAGAGCGTCCGGCCCTGCTCGTCCTCGAACGTCACGAGGTCCGGGATCGCGGCGAGGACCTCGCGCATGCCGGGCAGGCCGGACCACTTCGTCGCGTCGGCGGCGGTCGCGGGGCCGAAGGCGCCCAGGTAGCGCCGGACGAGCGCGGTCGGCGGGCCCTCGGGCGCGAGGCGCCGGGGCGCGCCGTCCTCGTCGGTCAGGACGCGTCCGGCCGGGGCGAAGGCCGCGTTGCCGGGGAAGCCGTCGGGGTGCCCGGGCTGCGCGACCTGGACGAGCGGCAACAGCATCCGGGCGACGTGGGCCAGGGCCTCGCCGTCCAGCTGCGGGAAGGCGTCGTGGAGCGGCGCGCGCAGCGCGGCGATCGGCCGGGGCTCCTCGTCGAGCAGCCGGAACGCGAGGGCGAGGACGGCGTCGAGGTCGGCCTCCTCCGCGACGACGCGGAGGTGCGGCAGGCGCAGCGCGGTGCGCAGCAGCGGCTGCAGAGCCATCCGCTCGGCGACGTAGTCGTCGGCGCTCAGCAGGTGGATGGTCCCGCGCATCGCGGTCGCGCGGACGACCCGGCCGTCGGACAGCGCGTCGAGCAGGTCCTCGCGCCGGAAGCCGTCGATCCGGCTCCACAGGCCGACGAACGGCGGCGCGGGCTCCTGCGCCTGCAGGCCGACGAGGCGCTCGGTCATCGCGACGACGTCCGTGCGCTCGCGGGCCAGGAGGGCCTGACGGGCCAGCAGCGCGCGGTTCAGGCGCCGCCGGGAGAGGACCTCGGGCATCGGCGGAGCCTCCCGGGCAACGCGGACGGATGGCGTCCGCGATGGGACCGGGGCCGCGGATCCATGACCTCCGAGGTAACGGACGGGCGTCGACGGCCGCGGTAGCTTCGGCGCGTGTCCACCGTCGCCGCCCACCACGCCGGCACGCTCCTGCGGGAGTGGCGCCACCGCCGCCGGCTCTCCCAGATGGAGCTGGCGCTCGAGACCGGGATCTCGACCCGCCACCTGTCGTTCGTCGAGACCGGCCGCTCGCGGCCGAGCCCCGAGCTGCTCCTGCGTCTGGCCGATCCCCTGGAGGTCCCGTTGCGCGACCGCAACCAGCTGCTGCTCGCCGCGGGGCACGCGCCCGTCTACGGCGAGCGCGACCTCGACGACCCGGCGATGGCCCCGGTCCGCGAGGCGCTGGACCTCGTCCTGCGCGGCCACGCGCACTCGCCGGCGCTGGTCGTCGACCGCCAGTGGGGCCTCGTCGCGGCCAACGCCGCCGTCGGCCTGCTGACCGCGGGCGCGGCGCCCGAGCTGCTGGAGCCGCCCGTCAACGTGCTGCGTCTGAGCCTGCACCCCGACGGCCTGGCGCCCCGGATCCGCAACCTCGCGGAGTGGCGCGGTCACGTGCTGGGCCGCCTGGCGCGCGAGGCCGCCGCCGGCGGGGCCCCCGCGCTGGCGACGCTCCTGGCCGAGCTGCGCGCGCTCCCGGGCGGCGAGGCCGAGCCCGGCGCCGAGCGCTACGGCGAGATCGCGGTGCCGCTCGTGCTGGCGCTGGACGACGGGACGGAGCTGTCGCTGATCAGTACCGTCTCGACGTTCGGGACGGCCACGGACGTCACGCTGGCGGAACTGTCGATCGAGTCGTTCTTCGCCGCGGACGCCACGACCGAGGCGCACCTGCGCCGCCTGGCCGGCTGACCCCGTACGCCTGCGGTCCGCGGGGTCGTTTGGTCCGTCGGGGAGGGGGTATGCGAACCAGGAACCCCCGGACGGAGTCCCCACCGTGAGCAACCCCAAGTCGTACGTCACCAAGAAGGCGGCCAGGAAGGCCGCGAAGATGACCGTGAAGCACGCGGCGCACGGCACCGCCTCGAAGGTCAAGCGCCGCCCGATCCGCTCGGTCACCCTGATCGGCGTCGGTGCGTTCCTCGGCGGCGCCGTCTCGTTCGTGATCGCCCGCGGGGCGACCGCGCGCCGGTTGAAGGCCGAGCAGGCCGCCGTCGACGCCGCCGCGGTCGCCGCCGACCAGGAGCGCGCCGCGGCCCGCCACGAGCGCCGCCGCGTCGAGCTCGACGACCGGACGCTGACCGACCGCGTGAAGTCCGAGATCTTCCGCCCCGCCGACTCGCCGAAGGGCGACGTCGTCGTCGACAGCGAGAACGGCGTCGTCAACCTGCGCGGGTCGGTCCCCAGCGCCGAGCTGCGCGACCGCCTGGTCACCGACGCGGGCGCCGTGGACGGCGTCCAGCACGTCGAGGACCTGCTGCACGTCCGCTCCTGACCGGGGCTCGGCGCGGCCGCGTCGAGCCCCCGCGCCGTTCGTGCCCCCGCGGCACGGAGACGCCGACGCGCCGGCCGCGCGGTCGGTCGCCCCGGCGCCGGGATCCGCCGTCGCGGGCGCCGGATCGCCCGCGGTGACGGGCCCGGCCCGTCGACCCCGCATCCTCCGTCCGAGCGGGAGCGGCCCGGAGATCCCCTCCGCCGCTGCTCCCCGACCCGCCCGGCGCGGGTCACCTCGCCTCCGACCCAAGGACCTCCCATGAGCACCTCGACCCCCATCGCCCACGCCTCGGGCACCTTCGACATCGGCGGCGACCTCACGGTCCACCGCCTCGGCTACGGCGCCATGCAGCTGACCGGCAAGGGCGTCTGGGGGCCCCCGGCCGACCACGACGAGTCCGTCGCGGTCCTGCGCAAGGCCGCCGAGCTCGGCGTCGACCTCTTCGACACCGCCGACTCCTACGGCCCGTACGTGGCCGAGGAGCTGATCCGCGAGGCGCTGCACCCGTACGCCGACGAGCTCGTGATCGCCACGAAGGCCGGGCTCACGCGCCCCGGTCCCGGCGACTGGCGCCCGGTCGGCCGCGAGGGCTACCTGCGCCAGCAGCTCGAGGGCTCGCTCGTCCGCCTGGGCGTCGAGACGATCGACCTGTGGCAGCTCCACCGCATCGACGCGGACACGCCCGCGGAGGAGCAGTTCGCGACCCTGAAGGCCGTCCAGGACGAGGGCAAGGTCCGCCACGTCGGCCTGTCCGAGGTGACGGTCGAGCAGCTGAACGCCGCGCTCGACGCCGGCGTGCAGGTCGCCACGGTCCAGAACAAGTTCAACCTCGTCGACCGCGCCTCCGAGGACGTCCTGGACCGCTGCGAGGAGCTCGGCATCGGCTTCATCCCGTGGTTCCCGATCGCGACGGGCCAGCTCGCCAAGGACGGCGGGCCGCTGGACGAGATCGCGAAGGAGCACGGCAGCTCCCCCGCCCAGCTCGCCCTCGCGTGGCTGCTGCACCGCTCCCCGGTGATCCTCCCGATCCCGGGTACCTCCAAGGTCGCCCACGTCGAGCAGAACATCGCCGCGGCGGAGATCGAGCTGTCGAAGGACGAGGTGCAGCGCCTGGAGCAGGCCGGCCGCGACGCCGCCGACCAGGGCTGAGGCCCGCGGGCGGATCGCGCGATCGTGGCGGCCGTCCGCTCCGTCCGCTCCGTCCGCTCCGCCCGGCCTGCCGGTCGTCGCCTGGGTGCTGCCGGATGCGGCCCCGGTGCCGCGGCGCGGCGTTCGGGTACGGCCGGGCCGCGGTCCCGCCCGGCGCGCGGACACGGCCGGGCCGCGGCCCGGTTCGGCCCGCAGGCCCCGGCGATCGTGCGACGGACCGGGGCGGCCGATCGCCCCGGGTAGGCTCGGCGGATGACCGAGACCCCCTGGTCGTCCGCCTCGGCGGGGCTGTCCCTGCCGCTGCGCCTGGCCTGGATCCTGGCCCGCGAGGACGGGCGCCCGCCGGTCGAGGTCGGCGGCCCGGGACCCCTGCTGCTTGGCGCGGCCGTGCTGCAGCTGCTCCACGACGGGGCGATGCGGCGCGACGAGGGCGGGAGCTACGTCCGCGGCGACGCCGACCCCGGCGACCCGTTCGAGACGTGGGTCCGCGACGCGCTCCCGGTCGGTGACGACGGGGACCGGCAGCTCGAGGAGCTCGCCGCCGACGTCGCGGGCCGGTCCGGGCACCGCGCGACCGAGGCGCTCGAGGAGCTCGGGCTGCTGACCCGTGTCCCCCGTCGTGTCCTCGGGGTGTCGCTGGGCCGGGCGCTGCGGGTCGCCAACCCCGAGGCCCTCGTCCGCGACCGCGCGCTGGTGCGGGCGATCCTGGACGGCCAGGAGTCCCACGACGTCGCGATGGGCGCGCTGATCGCCTACCTGCACCACGGCGGCCTCGTCGCCCACCTCGAGCCGGAGGACCTGCACGCGGCGGAGACCCGCGCGGCGCAGATCGCCGGCGACGCCCCCGACGGCACGCCTGCACCCCAGGGCCCGGTCGCCGACGCGGTCCGCCGCACCGTCGAGGCGATGCGCGTCGTCCTGATCCCGGTCGGCGCGGTCCAGATCGTCTCGACGACGGCGCATCACCGACGGCACTGAGGAAGGGGTCGGCCGCCGCCCGGGGGCGCCCGGGCGGCGGCGCCGCGCGAGGGTCACGAGGACCGAGAAACCTTCCTGGCGGGTACGAAGCCTGGTGCCGATCGCGGGCCGCGGCCGGCGGAGAGCCGCGCGGGCTGCGAGGACCAGGAAACGTTCCTGGCAGGTATCAAGCCTGGTGCCGGTGCCGGTGCCGGTGGCGGGCCGCGACCGGCCGCGAGCCGCGCGGGCCGTGAGGACCAGGAAACCTTCCTGGCAGGGAGCAGATCTGGTGCGCGTGGCCGGCCGCGCCGCGCCACGGCCCGCGCAGGCCACGAGAACCAGGAACCCTTCCTGGCAGGTACGAAGTCCGGTGCGGAACGCGGACCGGTCCGCCGACCGGCCGGACCGCCCGCCGCGACTCACGCCGCGACGGGCGCACGGCGACGCCTCAGCCGCCCCCGACAGCCGCGACGAGCCGGTCCACGAAGTCGGCCTGCGCCGCGACGAGCTTCACGCGGGCGGTGTCCGGATCGACCCAGGCGACCCGGTCGACCTCGGGGAACGCCTGGGTCCGGCCCGACCGGGGCGGCCACTCGGTCTCGAACGTGCCGGGCACGATCGAGGCGGGGTCGAGGTCGCCCTCCACGGCCCAGGCGCGGACGCGCTTGCCGCTCTTCTGCCGGACCTCGCCCAGGTCGACCGCCTCGCCGTCGGGGGCGACCAGGCCGAGCTCCTCGGTCCACTCTCGGCGCGCCGCGTCGAGGGGCACCTCGTCGGGCTCGCACTCGCCCTTGGGCAGGGACCAGGCCCGCTCGTCCTTCCGCGCCCAGAACGGCCCGCCCATGTGCGCGATCAGCAGCTCGACGCCGCCGTTGCCCGCCCGCCGCCACAGGAGGAGACCGCCGCTGAGGACCGAGGACGCCATCGCCCGATCATCCCGCGACCGGCCCGCGGACGGCCGGCCGGCTCGCGATCGGCGCCCCGCCACCGTCCGGATCGGGTGGCACCGCGGCGACCGCTCTGGGAATCACCGTTTGGTGATCGATTCCCGGAGCGTTCCCGGGCGGCCCTCGAGGTCCCTCTGGGAATCACCGTTTCGTGATCGATTCCCGGAGCGTTCCCGGGCGGCCCTCGAGGTCCCTCTGGGAATCACCGTTTCGTGATCGATTCCCGGAGCGCTCGCGGGCGGCCCTCGAGGTCCCTCCGGGAATCGCCGTTTCGCGATCGATTCCCAGAGCGACCCCGGGCGGCCCTCCGGGGCCCCTCCGGGAATCACCGCTTCGTGCGTGATTCCCAGAGCGCACACGGGGCGGGTCCCGCTCAGCGCGGCGCCGGCTTGAACAGCCGGACGTTGCGGTCCGTCCGCGTGCCCGCGTTGCCGCCCGGGCGCCCGCCCTGGGCGTCGAGGTAGGAGAGGTCGCGGGCGACGTCCGCCAGGGGGTCGGGGGCGGTGTCGAGCTTCCAGGTCTCGAGGACCGCGCCGCCTCCCGCGGTCGCGCGGACGCGGAGGGCGCGGCCCTGCTGGGGCCAGTCCGCCAGCGCGGTCGTCGTCAGCGACCAGTAGCCGCCCGACGGCGTCCGGACCGGGCGGATGCGGTCGTGGTGGGTGTCGCCGCCGATCGTCGCGAGGACGCGCGGGGCGCTCGCGAGGCGGTCGCGGATCGCTCGCCCGTTCGGGGTCCGGTCCAGCGGGTCGTGGAAGGCGACGAGGATCCAGCGGTCGCCGGCGGTGCGGAGCGCGCGGTCCAGGAACGCCTGCTGGGCGGGGTTGACCTCGCCGGTGTCGCCGCCGCCGCGGGGGACGTCGTCGAGCAGGACGACGCGGACGCCCGTGCCGACGTCGCGCACCGCGTCGGCGCGGCCGTCGCGGTCGCCGGTCCCCATCGATCCGCCAGGCCCTCGGCGGCCTGCTCGGGATCGT
>NZ_JBFAPC010000038.1:0-39680 GCF_040675535.1 Patulibacter sp. NPDC049589
GGAGCGGGTGGAGATCAGGTAGTCGCCCTTGTCCTCCGGCTTCGCGAAGACGAGCGGGCCGGTGCGGTCGGAGACCTCGCCCTGGACGTAGAGCTGCCGAGCGCCCAGATCAGCAGGAACCCGGTGGCCACGCCGGCGACCTGCGGCAGCCAGATGGCGGCGACGCCGGAGACGATCGTCACGACGAAGAGTGGCCACAGCCGGTTGATCAGCGTCAGCACCGGCCGCGGCTCGGGCAGCTGCTCGGCGGCCCGGGCCTCGGCGAGGACGCGCGCGATCTGGGGGTTCGTCGCGTCCATCGCGCCGGCGCGGACGCCGAACATGCTCGCGATCAGCCACCAGATGCCCGAGATCACGGCGGGCTGCGGGTCGCTGTTGATCTGCGCGTGCAGGACGACGAGCAGGCCCAGGACGGTGGCCGACGCGCCGGAGAGCACGACGGTGCTGTGGAGGAGCTTGCGGAAGGTCACGGGCGGACGAGCTCCTCGAGCAGGACGCGGACGCCCTCGGTGCCGTCGACCGTCAGGTCGGCGGCCTCGCCGACGGCGGCGGGCACCCCCGGGTCCAGCGCGGCCACGCAGACGGCGTGCGACAGCGCGCCCTCGTCCCGCAGCCCGCGGATCCCCGCGAACGCGTCGAGGTCCGTGCGGTCGTCGCCGGCGAAGAGGGCGGCGTCCAGCGAGCGGCCCTCCAGCAGCCAGCGGACCGCGGCGCCCTTGTCGAACGGCACGGGCGGGCGCAGCTCGAGCACCATCCGGCCGCGGTGCAGGACGAGGCCCTCGTCCTCCGCCCGCCGGCCGATCTCCTCGGCGACCGCCTCGGACGCCGCCTCGTCGTCGGCGCCGCGCCAGTGCAGCGCCTGGATCGGACCCTTGTCCTCCAGCCGCAGGCCGGCGGCGCCCGGGACGCCGTCAGCGGTCGCGGCGCCCAGCAGCCGCTCGGTGGCCGCGCGCACGCGCGGCTCCCAGTCGGCGATCTCCGGGCGGACCTCGGGGGCGTCGGCGCCCCGGCGCAGGATCTCGGTGCCGTGGCCGCCGACGTACTCCAGGCCGTCGACGCCGACGATGGCGCGGGCCTCGGCCGTCCGGCGGCCGGTGATGCAGGCCACGAGGCCGAAGACGTCGGTCAGCGCCGCGACGGCCGCGCGCGTGGCCGCGGGGACGGCGGTCTCCGACGCGTGCGTCGTGATGGGGGCGAGGGTGCCGTCGACGTCCAGGAGGACCGCCGACCGACCCGGCTCCTCGCGCAGCGGGGCGAGGAGTTCGCCGAGGCGAGCGTCGAGCACCGCCCTAGTGTCCCGCATCCCGCCGCCACTGTCGCCCATGGCGCCGGAGGGTCGCCTCCCGGCCCGTGGCCGCCGGCCGGGCGCGGCCGCGCCGGGCGCCGCCGGGGCGCACGGAGCCCACCGGGGAACCGGGGCTAGCATGGCCCCCGTGGACCGCCGCCGCACCCTCGCGATCGCCGGGATCGGCACCGTCGCGGGCCTCTTCAGCGGCCTCTTCGGCGTCGGCGGGGGCGTCGTCATGGTCCCGCTCCTGATCCTCGTCCTGAAGATGGACGAGCGCCGCGCGACCAGCACCTCGCTCGGCGCGATCGTCCTGATCGCCAGCGCCGCCACCGTCACGCAGGGCGCCTACGGCACGCTGCACGTCACCGAGGGCCTGCTCGTCGGCGTCCCCGCGCTGGGCGGCGTGCTCGCCGGCACCTGGCTGCAGCAGCGCATCCCCGCGCGCCGGGTCTCGCTCATCTTCGCCGCGCTGCTCCTCGTGGTCGCGGTCTCCATGGTGCTCTCGACCGGCGACGCCGACGGGTCGGGCGGCACCGACCTCGACGTCGTGCACGTCCTGCTGGCCGCGGTCTTCGGCTTCGCGGCCGGCGTCGTGTCGGGCCTGCTGGGCGTCGGCGGCGGCACGCTCTTCGTGCCGGGGCTCATCTACGTCCTGGGCCTCGGGCACGTCGACGCCGAGGCGACGTCGCTGCTGGCGATGGTCCCGATGTCGCTCCTGGGCGCCTGGCGCCAGCACCGCTACGGCAACCTCGAGCTCCGGACCTCGGTGACCATGGGCGTCCTGGCGATCCCGGGCGCGCTGCTCGGCGTCGTGCTCGCCAACGCGCTGCCGGTCCGCGTCCTGGAGATCGGCTTCGCGCTGCTCCTCCTCTACGTCGCGCAGCGGCTCGGGCGCCGCGGCCTGAAGAAGGACGCTGCGGCGGCCTGACCCCGGACGCGGGAGCGCCCCGGGGAGCCGTGGCTCCCCGGGGCGCGTGTCCTCCCTGCCGGCGGAGTGGTCCCCACCGCCCGCCGGCCCCGCTGTCCCTCGTGTGTCCCGGGTCCAGGGCCGCCACCGGACGGCCCCCCGCACCCCCCCTCTCAGCGCTTCTTCGGCAGCACCTTCAGGTTCGAGGTGCCCGGCAGCGTGACGCCGGTGCCGGAGAAGGAGACCTTCACGGTCGTCGAGCGGCCACGGCGGAGGACCCGCTGCATGAGGACGCTCGGGCGCATCCGCACCGTCACCGTCGTGCCGCCCTTGATCGTGAGGTTGCGCGAGCCGACCACGGTGCTCGTGCGGCGGACCAGCACGCGGAGCTTGCAGCTCGCGACGCCCTTGGCGCAGGAGACCCGGAAGGCGAAGCGGCCCTGGGCGTCCAGCCGGACCGACGTCGTGAGGATCCGGACGACGCCGCGCGCCGGGGCCGGGGTCACCGGAGGCGCCGGCACGGTCGGCGTGGCCGGGGTGGTGGGCGTGGCCGGCACGTCCGGGGCCGGGGGCACCGGCAGCGCCGGGACGACGACCGGGACCGACGTCGTGGTCGTCTGACCCGAGGAGTCGGTGACCGTGGCCGTCAGCTCGATCGTCCTGCCGGCGTCCGCCGCGGTCGCCGTCCACGCGAACTCGTACGGCCGCGTCGAGGTCGAGGCGACGGGCACGCCGCCGGCGCTCAGCGCCACCGAGGCGACACCGAAGTCGTCGGCGGCCTGGACGACCGGGGAGATCGTCGTGCCGACCGGGACGACGTCGCCCGCGAGCGGGTCGAGGATCTCGGCCGTCGGGGCCGCGTCCGCAGTGGCCGCGGGGACGGACAGCGTGGCGGGAGTCGCCGGCAGGAAGCCCTCGGTGATCACGCTGGCCGCCGCCGGCACCGGCGGGACCGCGGCCGGCGCGCCGGCGTCGTTGCCCGACCGGCCCTGGCAGAAGGTCGTCGCGCTGCTGGCGCCCGACGTCGGGCCGCCGGAGCAGCCCCAGTAGTTGCCCGTCGCGAGCACCGGGGCGCCGTTGCGGACCGTGGTGTTCGTGGCGTCGGCATTGAAGACGCCGTAGCCGGTGAAGCCGAACGACGTGCCGGAGATCGCCAGCGCGCGGACGCCCGGGTTGGTGACGTCGTCGCCCGTGTCGGCGTCGGTCAGCAGCACGCCGACCGAGGCGCGGGCCGTGCCCGAGGTGCCGCCCCAGAGGTCGACGATCTCGCTGTCGGTGACGCGGCCGCGCTGGCCGCTGTGGTACTGGACGCCGGTCTGGTTGACGGCGGCGCCGCCCTTCGCGCCGACGATCCGGCTGCGAACGACGTTGCCGTAGGCGTTGACGTTCGAGCGGGTCGTGTTCGTCAGCGCGGCGTCCGCGCCGCCGACGGAGTCGTCGAACAGCACGCCACCGGCGCTGAAGCCCGTGACGAGGCTGTCCTCGACCGTCACCGAGCGGCGGATGCCGCCGAGGACGGCGCTCTGCAGCGAGTTCGTCTGCACGACGCCCCAGCCGTGCGGGCGGGTCGCGACGGCGTCGGCCGCCGGGCGCCGCAGCGGGCCGACGACGCTCTTCGCGACGCGACCGGAGGTGTTGAAGAACGCGATCCCGGCCTCGACGTAGGCGTCGGGCGACTTCACGGTGACGCCGGAGAGGTCGAGGAAGTTCTCGTTGTCGTCGGAGGATCCGAGCGACTGGCGGTTGACGGAGATGACGTTGCCGCCGCCGTCGCGCAGGTACGGGACGGTGCCGGCCAGCGAGTCGCCGAGCTCCGGCGCGGGCATGATCGTGACCTTGTCGGCCCCGGCCCCGCGGATCGTCAGCGGCTTGGTGATCGTCAGACCGTTGCGCGAGCCCTGCTGGGCGTAGCTCTGCGCGCTGCCGTACGGCGGGGTCGACTGCTCCTGGTACAGGCCGTCGCAGATGACGACGGTGTCGTGCGGGGCCGCCTGGTCGATCGCCCCCTGGATCGTGGTGAAGCCCGCGGTCGGGCACTGCGCTCGGTCGTCGTCGACCGTCCAGGTCGATGCGCTCGCCGCGGCTGGCGCAGCGGCCGAGATGGCGGCGAGCACGAGGAGGGTGCGCCGGACTCGACGTAGGGGCGGGGACGTCATGGGATGCGATGCACCTCGGTGCGGGGTCGTCAGGGGTCGGCGTCGTGCGGGGCCACCGCGTCCCGTCCCGGAGGACGTCGACGCAGCATCCGTCCGGCCCGACGGCGAGCCACGAGTCTAGGTATCCCTTTCCAATACGAATGGATCCAGTGTGTTCTGTACACCATCCAATCTGAGCGCCAATTGTCCAAATGAGCGCCATCACGCCGTCCATACGATCGTCGACGGTCCCGCGGCCTCTCGCCGTGGCGACGGTCCTCGTCATCCATGCACGGAGAACTGTGAACATCGCTCGCGCCCCCCTCGGGGCTCTCACCGCCACGGTGCTCGCGCTCGTGGCCGTCCTGCTGACGGCCCTCCCATCAGCCGCCCGGGCAGCGGATCCGGATCCCATGACGCGGGGCCCGTACGCCTTCTCGACGACCGAGACCCTGCCGTCCAAGCAGTTCACGGCCGGCACGGTGAACCTGCAGGAGCCCAACGCCGCCGGCGGCGGGCTGACCGGCGCCGCGGGCGCCGCGACGCTGCAGATCCGCGGCTCGCTCTACCAGCCGGTCGGCCGCACGACGCCGTCGCCGGTGATCGTCCTCGTCCACGGCAACCACAGCTCCTGCGACACGGGCTCGGCGCCGAACTGCACGATCTTCAAGCGCAACGACCGCGGCTACGCGTACCTCGGCGAGAACCTGGCCACCTGGGGCTACACGGTCGTCTCGATCGACCAGGACCAGCTCATGTACTACCAGGACAGCGCGATGGCGAAGGGGATGCACCAGCGTCGCCTGCTGATCGCCGCCACCCTGGACGCCTTCTACAAGGCCAACACCGACGGCCTCACGGGCGCCGACCAGAGCCTCGGCGACACGCTGAAGGGCAAGCTCGACTTCACCCGCGTCGGCCTGATGGGCCACTCCCGCGGCGGCGACGCCGTCACGAGCTTCATCGACTACAACCACACCCGCCCGGCCCCGGGCCGGCGCTACGCGCTGCGCGGCGTCATCTCCCTGGCCCCGGTCGACTACGAGCGCCGCGCGCCCACCGGCACCCCGTTCATGTCGATCCTCCCGCAGTGCGACGGCGACGTCTCCAACCTGCAGGGCGCGCGCTTCTTCGAGCGCGGCCAGTACCTCGACGACGACGGCTTCCCGCTCGTCCAGGTCGGCGTCCACGGCGCGAACCACAACTGGTTCAACTCGGTCTGGGCCGCCGACGGCGAGGACGGCTCCAACGGCGACGCCGCCTGTGGCGTCGGCAACACCACCGTGCGGGTCGACAACCCGGACACCGCGGATCCGGCCGACACGAAGGTCGTCTTCGTCGACCCGCCCACGAACGGCAGCAACCTCCGCCTCAGCGGCGGCGTCTCGGTCGGCAAGGCCGACGCGGCGCAGAACACGGCCGACGACGGCTGGAGCGGCGGCGGCACGTACACCCGCAACAATCGGGGCGACGGCAACCCGGCCCTGATGGGCGACCAGGAGAAGATCGGCCTCTCGCTGATGTCCTCGTTCTTCCGGCGGTACGTCGGAGGAGAGGGCGGCTTCGACCGATACATGACGGGCGAGCGCGACGCGTCGGGCGAGACGCAGCTGCCGACGTCCGCATGCCCGTCGCAGAAGATCTCCGGCTTCGACCAGACGGCAAAGACGGCAAACAACGCGGGACCGGTCCCCGGCAACACCGACGGCACCCGGATCGACTGCGCCGAGCGGATCATGACCGACTACTTCGCCGCCCCCCAGGAGCGCGAGGACGTCATCCGGCCGGAGACCGACACCCCGCTGACCACCAGCGCGGTCGGCACCGCGCTGACCTCCACCGGCTTCGTCAACCCGTTCCTGGCCGACGGTGGCGTGCTGCCACTGCCGGCCACGACGACCTCCGGCCTCGATTGGTGCAACCCGGAACCCGACGACTTCGCGCCGTCTCAGATCGGCAAGCCGACGTACCCGACGGCGAAGAAGGCCTGCCCGCTCCCCGGCGTCACGGCGCTCGGCGGCCAGTCCGGCATCCGGGAGAACGGCCCGGTCAACCAGTCCTACGGCCTGCAGCTGGCCGCGGCCTGGGAGAACCCGGTCGGGACGACGGGCAAGCCGGCGAGCATCGCGACCCGGATCCCGGCCGCCAAGGGCGACGTCAGCGGCCTGAAGGCCCTGGCCATCGGCGCGGGCGTCAACTTCTTCGACGCCCGCAACGTGGATCCGATGAACCCGCTGCGTGCCGGCATCACCGCGGCGTCGCGGGTCGGCACGGCCGCCGAGTACTCCCCCGCGACCTGGACGCAGGACTTCACGATCGCGGTGACAGACGCGGCCGGCCACGAGGGCACGGTCGCCGCCGGTAACCAGCGCTACGGCAACGCGCTGCACCCGTCGGTCGGGTCGACCACGAGCAAGACGCACGTCCTGCTGCACCAGATCCGCGTCCCGCTCGGCGACTTCGCCGCCCAGGGCGTCGATCTGAAGACGGTGCGGAAGGTCGAGCTGCGGTTCGGCGAGGCCGGCAAGCCGGCGCAGGGCTCGGTGCAGATCGCCGACGTCCGGTTCCAGGAGGCCGCGGCCGGCACGGACGTCCTCGTCGACGACCACGCCGCCGACGGGCCGGCGACGGGCCCGGTCACCAGCGGCCCGGATCCGGCCGCGGTGCTCGCCGCCGCCAAGCGGGCCGCCCCCTCCCCGGCGCTGCCCGACGTCATCGGCGTCTCCGGCGCCACGACGGTCACGAAGACGGGCGCGTGCCTGGACAGGACCGCGCCCCGGACCAGCGGCGTGAAGGTCGCGCTGAAGGGCCGGAAGCTGACGGTCTCGGGCAAGGCGTCCGACGTCGGGTGCGTCACGAAGACCCGGTCGGCCGCCAAGGGCAAGGTCAAGTCGGTCCAGGTCAGCCTGTTCAAGGCCGCCGGCAAGTCGGCGCGCTTCGTCCGCGGCAACGGCAAGCTGAGCAAGCCGCTGCCGGCCTCGAGCGTCGTCGGCCTCGTCGCGAAGGGCACGTCCTCCTGGACGCTGAAGCCCAGCGGCAAGCTGGCGAAGGGTCGCTACACGATGAAGATCCGCGCCTACGACGCGGCGGGCAACGTCCGCACGCGCACGCGCACGGTGACCGTCCGCTGAGGACGGCGCGCGGCGGCCCGTCCTGCGGGGACGGGCCGCCGCGCGGATCCAGCGAGGACCCTCGAGGGCGGCCCGATCGGGCCGCCCTCGGTCGTTCGGGGAGCTCCGCGCGTCGCCGGATCCCCAAGCGGCCCGCCCCGTGGCGCTCGTGGCGAGAGGTCGGTCGGGTCTCCACGTCCGCGGGGCCGGTCGGCCGACGGGGCCGCAGGTGTGGATCGTGACCTGGGCCGAGTTCATCGAGGCTGGCCTTCTCCGCCAGTATCGGACTGCGCACGGCGTTCCCATGACCGAGCTGCGGGACGTCATCGACGCGCTACGGCGGGAGCTCGGGGTCCCGTATCCGCTTGCGGACCGCCGACCGTTCGTCGGCGTAGGCCGTCGGCTGGTCGTCGAGGCTGAGGAGGAGGCGGGCCTCTCTCCTGAGTTCTCCCTGGTGGCCGTGTCGCGGGAGCAGCTCGTTCTCACCTCACCGTCGCAGTCGTTCGTCGACCGGGTCACCTGGGACGACGATCTCGCGGTCGCTTGGCGCCCCCATGACGACCACGATTCGCGGGTAGTCATGGATCCGACACGACGATTCGGGCGACCGTCGGTCTATGGCATCAGCACCGAGGTCATCTGGGAGCACGAGGACGCGGGCGAAGGCGTCGAGGACATCGCGGCGGCGTTCGACCTGGACACCCCCGACGTCCGCTGGGCGCTGGCGTACGAGAACGCCTCCCGCGCGGCCTGATGGTACGGGCGAAGCCCGGCCCCTACCCGTTCCCGAGCCCGTGCTCCAGCGCGTCCTTGATCGTCGCGTCCAGGGCGTTGAGGCGGTGGAGCGTCGCGGCCTCCGCCGAGCGGAAGCGGCCTCCGGCCCGCTCGGGGCCGTGGTGGGTGAGGACGCAGTGGGCGAGGTGCATCCAGCGGGTCTCGTCGACGCCGGCGCGGCGCGCGGGCTCGGCGATGATCCGTAGCCCGAGCTCCACGTGGCCGAGCATCTCGCCCTGCTCGGTGCGTCCGATCTCCGCCGCGTAGGTGAACTCGCGGGTGCGGCCGAGGTCGTGGACGATGCAGGCCGTCAGCAGCAGGTCGCGGTTGAGCCCCGGATGGTGGACGCAGGCCTCCTGCGCGAGCGCCCCGACCGCGACGGTGTGCTCGAGCAGCCCGCCGAGGTAGCTGTGGTGGCCGCCGATCGTGCACGGCGCGAGGCGCCAGCGGCGGCGCAGCCCCTCGTCGACGAGCAGCTCGTGGAGCAGGCCCCCGAAGCCCGCGTCGCCGACCTCGCCCGCGAGCCCCTCGAGGAAGCCGTCGAGCTCGTCGAGGTCGCGGTAGGCGGTCGGCAGGAACTGCGTGGGGTCGATCGTCGCGGGGTCCAGCCGCTTGACGGTGGTGAGCTCGGCGACGAGCTCCTCGCGGTAGCGGTCGACGGTGCCGGCGACCTGGACGACGTCGCCGCGCTGAAATGCGGCGTCCAGCCGGTCGACGTCCTTGAAGATGCGCGCCGGGATCGTGCCGGTGCGGTCCCGCAGGTCCAGCGACAGGTACGGGCCGGAGCGGCCCTGCGAGCGGTCCTTGCGGATGCAGGCGTACGCGCCCGCGATCCGGTCGCCGGGGCCGAGGGCGGCGACGGAGGACGGAGCGGGAGCGGGAGCGGGAGCGGGAGGGTCGGGAGGCACGGGGCTGAGGCGGGAACGCCGGGAGGTGAACGGTGGGACCGGCGGACGGTCCCGCGCGTGGGCGGCGGCACCGGGCGGGAAGCATCCCGCGCGGGCGGGTCCCGTGTCCGCACGGAAGGCATCTTGTACCGTCAGTCGGATGATTCCCCTACGTTGGGACGACCGCCCGGTCGGGTTGCGGGACCCGGCTCTGGTGTGCGCGTTCACCGGCTGGACCGACGCAGGGGACTCCGCCAGCTCCGCGGTCGGCGTGATCTCGCGCCGGCTCGGCGCGCAGCGGTGCGCCACGGTCGACCCCGAGCTGCTCTACACGATGCAGTCCTACCGGCCGCACATCACGGTCCGGGACGGCATCGCCACGGACCTCGACTGGCCGACGGTCGAGCTGCGGGCGGCGGTCGTGCCGACCGCGCGCCGCGACCTCATCCTCGTCACGGGCCCCGAGCCCGCGATGCGCTGGCAGTCGCTGTCGGAGACGCTGATCGAGACCGCCAAGAGCCTGGGCGCGACGTTCGTCGTCACCCTCGGCGGCCTGCTCTCCGACGTCCCGCACACCCGCCCGGTGCCGATCACCGGCATCGCGACGGACCCGGACTCGATCTCCGCCCTCGGCGCGATGCTGCCCGACTACGAAGGCCCGACGGGCCTGACCGGCGTCGTCCACTACGAGGCGCAGCGCCAGGGCCTGAAGGCCGTCACGCTGCTGGCCCACGTGCCGCACTACGTCGCGGGCGTGCCGAGCCCGAAGGCGACCCTCGCGCTCGTGGAGGCCGTCGAGGCCCTGACCCAGGTCCCCGTCCCGACCGCCCGCCTGCGCGCCGCCTCGGAGCGCTACGAGCAGCAGGTCACCGAGGCCGTCGAGCGCGACCCGGAGCGCCGCGAGCTGCTCGAGCGCCTGGAGCAGATGGCCGACCTGCGCGAGGTCATCGGCGACGAGGACTCCGACGAGGACCTCGCCGAGGCCGCGGAGGCCCAGATCCAGCTGAACCTCGGCGAGCTGCCGACGGGTGACGTCATCGCCGACGACTTCCTGGAGTTCCTGCGCGAGCAGGACCACACCGACGCGGACGACGCGGACGACGACGAGCCGCAGGACCACTGACGCCCACGACTCGACCTGGCCATCTCGAACGACTACGATGGCCACATGGCGCGCGAGGTCGGCATCCGGGACCTGAAGGACCACGCCAGTGCGGTCGTCGATGCCGTCGAGGCCGGGGACACGGTGACGGTCACGCGTCGGGGACGGGCCGTCGCACGGCTCGTGCCGATCGACGAGCACGCCGAGCTCCGGGAGCGCCTCGCTGCCCGCGGCGTCCGATGGAGCGGCCGCCGCCCGCTGGTGGCCCAGCCGACGCCCCTCGGGGGCGACGGACCGACCGCCGCGGAGACGGTGAGCGCCGACCGCGGTCCCCGATGAGGCCCGGCCGGGCCCTCTTCCTGGATACCAGCGCGCTGGTCAAGCTCTTCGTCGCCGAGCCGCACAGCGATCGCGTCCTTGCCGGCACCTCCGCCGCGGCCGTCGTCTTGGCGTGCGACCTCGCGTTCGTGGAGGCCCACGCGACCTTCGCCCGGATGCGGGCGGGACGCCGCATCAACGCCGGCGCGCACCGGCGGATCGTCACGACCTTCGAGCGCTTCTGGGCCGATGTCGCGATCGTCCCGACCGACGACCGGGCGATCGACGCGGCCGCGATGCTCGCCCGTCGCCACGCGCTGCGGGGCTACGACGCGATGCACCTCGCCGCCGGGATCGAGGCCGCGGCCCTCGCTGACACGACGTTCGCCTGCTTCGATGCCGAGCTCGAGGACGCCGCCGCGCGCGAGGGACTGACGCTGCTCGCGGGGACGGGGTAGCGACCGCACCGTCGGACGTCGTCGATCACGGCGACGTGTTCATGAGCCATCGATCGCGACTACGTCTCCGCCGCCGGGCAGGTCAGCTGGTAGTCGCACATCGCGCAGGTCTCGTAGGCCGGGGTCGGCTCGAAGTCCTGGGCCAGGATCGCCGCGCCGACGCGCTCGACGGTCGACGTGATCTTGTCCCGCTCGCCGCCCTCGGCCTCCAGCGGGGTCTTCACGTCGTCGAGGATGTAGTGGTAGCTCTGGCGCGGCGCCTCGAGGCCCCAGGCGTCGACGGCCGCGACGGCGTAGAGCTGCAGCTGGACGTCGTCGCGCAGCTGCTCCGGGGTCCGCGGGCGGCCGGTCTTGTAGTCGACGAGCTCGTACGCGCCGTCGGGGTGGCGGTCCACGCGGTCGACGCGGCCGCGCAGGGTGTGGTCGCCGAGCCGGAACTCGAAGCCGCGCTCGAGCCACACCGTCTCGGAGTCCTCGGCGGTCGTGCGTGCGTGGTACCGCGCCATCGAGTCCTGCGCCCGCGACCACAGCCGCGCCTCGTCGGCGACGCCCTGCAGCCCGGAGCGCCGCCAGCTCGCCGACAGGAGCTCCTGCAGCTCGTCCAGCTCGGTGCCGCCGCGGCCGTGCCAGCGCTCGAGCACCTGGTGGACGACGATGCCGAAGCGCTGCGCGACGGTCGACTGCTGCGGGATCCGCAGGACGCGGTTGAACTTGTAGCGCAGCGGGCAGGACCCGTAGACGAAGAGGTCGCCGGCGGACATCACGACGCCCTGGTCGCGCAGCGGCAGGAACGGCTCCAGCGACGGCTCGCCCCGGCCGGCGGCGCGACGCTCGGCGGTCTGGCTCGCGGCGGCGAGGATGTCCTCGTCCAGCGACGAGGAGAGCAGGATCTCCTTCTGCTGCGCGGTCGCCGCCTGGCGGATCGCCCCGTCGATCCCGGGCATCGCGGCGGCCACGTCCTGGCCGTCGGGGCGGTTGATCAGCGCCGCGACCTTCATCAGCTCCAGGTACCGGGTGACGCCATGGGCGACGTCGAGGTCCGTGTCCATCCGCAGGTCGCCCAGGCGCGCGCCGATCGTCGCGACGTCGCGCAGCAGCTCGTCGCGCAGGGTCCGGAAGGTCGCGTGCAGGGTGTCGTCGGGGCCGAAGAGCCGCTCGTCGAACTCCTCCCACTCGCCGTCGACCGCGCGCCGCGCGTCCTCGACCAGCGGGGAGGGCTCGCGCGCCGCGCCGCTGGTGGCGTGCTCGGGGTAGGACAGGACGACGGTGCCGCGGGCGCGGGTCATCGCGACGTGCAGCGCGCGGCGGGCCTCGTCGACGGCGATCGCGCGCGACGGGTCCGCCTGGGTCTCGGCCCCGGCCGCGTCGTCGCCCTGGAGCACGCCGCCGCCGACGCGGTCGTCCCCGAGCAGCTCGTCGGGGAGCGGGTCGACCAGGCGCCGGCCGGCGACCGCGCCGATCGCGCCGAGCCGCGAGGACTGCAGGCCGAGCACGAAGACGTGGTCGAGCTCGAGCTCCGCCGCGGCCTCGAGCGGGAGGACACGGACGGCGCCGGCGCGGGCCGGTCGGGGGTCGGCGACGCCCGCGGTGCCGCCGGCCGCCGACCCTTGGTGGCCCTGGCCCGCGCCGGCCTGCGTCGCGGTCGTGCCGCTGGGGGCCGTCGCGTCGCGGGGCCCGATGAGGTCGGGCTCCTCGCCGGGCGGGTCGCCGTCCATCCCGGCGGCGAACGGCACGGCCTCGACCTTGCCGTCGGGGTCGCCCCCGGCCTCGGCCAGCAGGATCAGCCAGCGGGCGAAGTCGCGGGCGGTCGCCTGCGGGGCGATCCGGACGTGCCGCTCCGCGAGCTGCCCGACGCGCGAGAGGTCGCGCAGACGCTCGACGACGTCGCCGCCCTCGCCGAACAGCTGCTGCCGGCGCAGGCCGAGGTGCTCGATCAGACGGTGCACGAACTGGTCGGGCGGGGTGACGTCGAGCGCGCGGGTGGCGCTGCGGTACAGGCGCAGGAACGACGCGACGCGGTCGCGGGCCTCGGGCGCCATCTGCGGCGACTCCATCGACGCAGCGAGCGCGCCGACGAGGTCCATCCGCCGGCGCCGGGCGAGCTGCATGCAACGCGCCAGGTCCGCGGGCCGCAGGTCGATCGGCGGGCGGGCCAGCGCGCGGCTGACGGCGGGCGCGTCGGACGGGTCGACGAGGAGGCGCAGCCAGGCGAGGACGTCGCGGACCTCGACGCGCTCCAGGAACGCGCCGGCGCCGCCGAGCCGCGTGGGGACGGCCCGCTCCTCCAGCGCCGCGACGACGGGCCCGCCCTCGCGGCGGACGGAGGTCACGAGCACGGCGATCTGCTCGGGCCGCGCGCCGTCGCGGACGAGGCGCTCGATCTCGCCCGCGACCGCCTGGGCCTGGGCGCGCTCGGAGCTCGCGCGCCAGAACCGCACCCTGCCGCCCGACGGGGCGTGCCAGGCGTGGGCGGTGCGGTCGGCGGCGGGCTCGACGACGGCCTCGGCGGCGCGCAGGACGCGCTCGGGGCTGCGCCAGGACCGCTCGAGCGTGACCGTCTCCAGCCGCGGGTATGTCGCGGCGAGGTCGCGCAGGTTCTTCGACGCGGCGGCGCGGACGCGGCGCGTGGCCTGGTCGTCGTCGCCGGCGGCCACCAGCGCGGTGCCGCCGCGGACGAGCGCGTGCAGGAGCCGCATCGCGGCGGTCGGCAGGTCCTGGATGTCGTCGACCAGGAGCGTCGAGAACGCGGAGCCGACCCGCTCGCGGACCGCCGCGCCGCGCGGGTCGTCGTCCTCGAGCAGCCGGACGAGGTGCAGCAGCAGGTCGCCGTGGTCGATCAGCCCGCGCTCGCGCAGGACGCGGTCGTGGAGCCGCATCAGCGCCGCGAACTCGCGCTCGCGCGGGGCGCGTGGGTCGACGTCCGGCAGCGCCTGCGCCCAGCGGTCGAGCGTCTCGGCGTCGACGAGCGACTCTTTCAGCCGGTCGATGCGCGCGACCGCGCCGGCGAGCAGGCCGATGTGGCCGCGGCCACCGGAGCCGCCGTCGTGGTGCAGCAGGCCGAGCTCCTCGCGGTGCTCGAGCAGCAGCGCGACGCGCTCGGTGCGGGTCGCGGGGACGACGAACGGGTCGACGCCGACCTCCGCGGCGACGTCCCGCAGCAGCCGGTGGCCGAGGTCCGGCAGCGTCGTGACGACGACGTCGGCGGCCGCGGAGCCGAGCCGGTCGTCGAGCCGGCGGCGCGTCCGGGCGGCCGCGGCGGGCGTGGCGCCGAGCAGCGCGATCCGGGTCGGATCGGCGTCCGCGGCGGTGACGAGCCACGCCGCGCGGGCGGCCAGCGCGACGCTCTTGCCCGTGCCGGCGGTGCCGCGGACGAGCAGCGGCGCATCGGACGTCGCCCCGGCGCCGGCGTGCGCGGCGACGCGGACCTGCGCGTCGGACAATCCGTCGAGGGGCTCCATGGACCTCACCAGTGTGCCGCCCCGGAAGGGGCGGCGTGGCCCGTGGGGCGAATCGCGGCAACGACGAGGCGCGCAGGGCGGTTCGCCGTCCCGGATGCCCCGGGGCTCGCCGGGCCGCCGGGCGTTCGACCGGCGGGGCTCGGGACGGGGCGCCTCCCCATAGACTGGGCCGCTGATGCCCTCGCCCTCGCAGCCCGCCCCCGAGACGTGGATCGCCGCGTTCAACCGGGCCGCGGACCGCGTGCGCGACCGCCTCGCCGCGGTCACCTCGACCCCCGACCGCCTGGCGGAGACGGGGACGACCGGCGAGGGCGGCGACCGCACCCTCGTGATCGACGCCGAGGCCGAGGACCTGGTCTTCGAGGAGCTCGACGTGCTGCACGAGGCCGGCGCCCGCTTCACCGCGCTGTCCGAGGAGCGCGGCGTCGTCGACTACGGCTCCGCGGACGTCCTGGTGGTCATCGACCCGATCGACGGCTCGATGAACGCCAAGCGCGGGATGCCCCACCACGCGGTGTCGATCGCCGTGGCCGAGGGTCCCGACGTCGCGAACTCGGGCACGATGGCCGACATGGTCTGCGGCCTCGTCGCCGACCTCGGCCCCGACGAGCGCTGGACCGCGATCCGCGGCGGCGGCGCGTGGCTGGACGGCGTCCCGATCACGGCGCCGGCCACGGAGCGCCTGACGTCGGCGGGCAAGCTCGAGCTCGTCGCGATCGAGTCCGCGCACCCCGCGCACGTGATTGCCTCCGGCGACGCGCTGCTCGAGCACGTCCACCGCCTGCGCGCGATCGGCGCGATCGCCATCTCGCTCTGCGCGGTCGCGGGCGGCCGCGTCGACGGCATGGCCTCGCTGTGGCGGTGCCGCGCGGTCGACGCCGCCGCCGGCCAGCTGATCGTCCGCGAGTCCGGCGGCGTCGTCGCGTTCGGCGACCTCGACGCCCCGCTCGACGCCCCGCTGGACCTCATCGGCCACGGGCCGGTCGTCGCCGCGCGGTCGGCGGCGGGCCTCGCGCGCGTCGCCACGCTGCCGCACTCGTAGGGCGGGCGCCGCGGGGGCGGACGTCCCCCTCGGACGTCTCCCGGGGCGACGCCGCGGGCACCCGGCCAAGGCCGCCCGCACCCCACGTCCGGAGGGGCACAACGCTGTGATGTCCATCACAGTCTCCGGTCGCCGCCTGGGCGGCTCGACGCGCTCGCGGGCGCCCTTCGGCGCGGGCGCGCCGGCCGCGATCTGCGGCCGCCCGCCCGCCGCCGACGACACCGTCCGATCCGCCCAGACCCCTGCTCAGCAGGGGTTTTCGATCGGGCGGGCCGGATTCGGACCGGGGGCCGCCCGCGGCGCGGGGCCGCCGGGGCTCCCCTGCCGGACGCGGAATCGGGTCGAGAACTGGGCGTACGCCGTCCGACCCCGGGTGTAACGGGTGACGGGGGCGGTTGTAAGAACAGATGTTCGCCGCTACATTTCGGGTGAACTTAGAACTAAGCAGCTCCGATGAGCTGTGCCCACAGCTCAAGGGATTCCTCCATGGCCGACACCCCGAACACCACCCCTTCCACGACCGCGTCGACCCCGTCCACCACGGGTTCCGCGTCGTCGACCACGACGTCCACGCCCGCCGCCGCCAAGAGCACGCCGGCCAAGCCGGCCGCCAAGCGGACGACCACCCGCCGCACGACGGCGAAGCCCGCCGCCAAGCGCACCACGGCGCGCTCGCAGGCGGCCGGCGCGACGACGTCCGCGAAGGCCACCGCCACGCAGGCGACCGGCGCCGCGAAGTCCGCCACCAAGGCCGCCGCCCCGAAGGCCGGCGCCGCCAAGGCGTCCGCCAAGCGCACGAAGACGCAGGCCACCGGCGCCGCGAAGACCGCCACCAAGCGGACCGCCGCGACCACCAAGGCGAAGGCCAAGACCGCCGCCACGAAGGCGAAGAAGACGGACGCCGCCAAGGCCACCGAGTCCCGCGTCCTCGCCGCCCGCCGCGTCGCGGTCGACCTCTACGAGCAGGCCTACGCCGCCGCGCCGAAGAACCTCGAAGAGGCCCAGAAGCAGGCCGCCGAGTACCGCGAGCTCGCCACGAAGCGCGTCGAGGCCGCGACCGAGAAGGCCCAGGTCGTCTCCGAGAAGGCCGCCCTGATCAGCACGGGCGCCGTGCTCGAGGCCAAGGACGCCGCCGCGAAGGAGATCACGGCCCGCCGCGCCGCCGCCACCAAGCTCGTCGCCGACCGTCGCGCCGCCGCCACCAAGCAGGCGCAGGCCCGCCGCAAGCAGCTCGACGCGCAGCTGAAGACGTTCGAGAAGCGCGGCGCGAAGGCCAAGGCCGACCTCGAGCGCGACCTCACCCGCACCCGCACGCAGATCGAGCGCGAGCTGCGCGAGCGCCGCTCCGCCCTCGAGACCCGCATCAACGGCCTCCCGTCCTCCCCCGCCGAGCTGCGCACCGAGCTGCCGAAGCTCCGCGGCGAGGTCGAGGCCCGCGTGACGAAGGCCCAGAAGCAGGCCGTCGAGTACGCCGGCCAGGCGCGCGAGAAGGTCCTCTCCCTGGTCTAGGGAGGCCACCGGGCCCCCGCCCCGAGCTTCTCCTCGGGTAGCGCCTCGCCGGAAATCGGCGAGGCTCGGGGCACCCGGACGCGCGACGTCCCGTCGCCGCACCAGTGGTTCCTCGCGATCCCGGCTTCGGCCGGGATCGCGTCGTTGTGGAGGGGGTCACCGCCGGTCGGCCGGTCCCGGCGGGTCCGCCGGCCCGAGAGCGACCATCGCCAGTCCCCGAGGGCGGCCGAGGGCCGAGATCCCGGCGTGCGACAATGAGGGGTATGCCTACGCGCGAGGACATCCTCGAAGCCCTGAAGTCGGTGATCGACCCCGAGCTCAAGAAGGACGTGGTCGAGCTCGGCATGGTGCGCGAGATCACGATCGGCGAGGACCGCGTCGACGTGATGATCTCGCTCACGACGAACGGCTGCCCGCTGCGCAACCACTTCGTCGTGGCCGTCCGCAAGGCGCTCCGCGGCCTCGGGGTCGAGGAGTCGGGCGTCGAGTTCGACGTGCTCTCGCCCGAGGAGAAGGCCGCGCTGCAGAAGAAGCTCGGCATCAAGGGCGCGATGCCGACGGGCGAGAACGTCTCGCTGATCAAGAACGTCATCTGCATCGGCTCCGGCAAGGGCGGCGTCGGCAAGTCCAGCCTGACGGTGAACATCGCCGCCGCGCTGGCGTCCGAGGGCAAGTCCGTCGGCGTGCTGGACGCCGACGTCTGGGGCTACTCGATCCCGCGCATGTTCGGCCTCGGCGCCGAGCGCCCGCCGGTCTCGGCCGAGCGCAAGATCCTGCCGCTGGAGTCCGACGGCGTGAAGGTCATGTCGATCGGGTTCTTCGTGCCGGAGGACTCCGCCGTCGTCTGGCGCGGGCCGATGCTGCACAAGGCGCTGAACCAGTTCCTCGACGACGTCGAGTGGGGCGAGCTCGACTACCTCCTGATCGACCTGCCGCCGGGCACCGGCGACGTCTCCATGACGCTCGCGCAGCTGCTGCCGCAGGCCCAGTTCCTGCTGGTGACCACGCCGCAGCCGGCGGCCCAGAAGGTCGCCCGCCGCGCCGCCGAGATGGCCACGAAGGTCAACCTCGGCCTGATGGGCGTCGTCGAGAACATGTCCGGCTTCACCACCCCGGACGGCGAGCGCTACCCGATCTTCGGCGACGGCGGCGGACAGGACCTCGCCGACGAGCTCGACCTCCCGCTCTTCGGCAAGGTGCCGCTGACGATGGCCCTGCGCGAGCAGGCCGACGCCGGCGTCCCCCTGGTGCGCGTGGACCCGGACGACGCCGCCGCCCAGGCGATCCGCCACATCGCCCGCGGCGTCATCGCCTCGACCCCGGAGCTGCCGCCGATGCTGCAGGAGCTCCCGCCGATGCTGCCGGTCATGCAGAACGAGCCCAAGGGCGCCTCGCTCCCGATGGCCTGAGCGCGCGGGCGGCCGCGCCGCCCCGCACCGCCGGACCGAGGGCCGCCGCGAGGCGGCCTTCGTCGTTGCGCGAGGGCCTCGCGCGCGAACGTCCGGACCCCCTTCCTGGATGCCGAATCGGCGAAGCTGGGACCCGATCCTGATTTCTTGTTTCCCGATCGGATTTCCGGCATTGTCGGCCGCATGAGCACCACCGACGACCTCCTCCAGAACGCCAAGGCCTACGAGGCGAGCTTCGACAAGGGCGAGCTGCCGCTGCCGCCCGCCAAGAAGATCGCCGTGCTGGCGTGCATGGACGCCCGCCTGAACCCGTACGGCCTCCTCGGCCTGTCCGAGGGCGACGCCCACGTGATCCGCAACGCCGGCGGCGTCGTCACCGACGACGAGATCCGCTCGCTGGCGATCTCGCAGCGCCTGCTCGGCACGGAGGAGATCGTCCTGATCCACCACACCGACTGCGGCATGCTCACGTTCACGGACGACGAGTTCAAGAAGAGCGTCCAGGACGAGGTCGGCATCAAGCCCGAGTGGGCCGCCGAGGCGTTCCCCGACCTCGACGAGGACGTCAAGCAGTCGATCGCGCGCATCCAGGCCAGCCCCTTCATCCCGAAGAAGGACAGCGTCCGCGGCTTCGTCTACGACGTGCACACGGGCAACCTCCGCGAGGTGAGCTGAAAGCGGCCCGGAGCCAGGGCCCGGTCGCGTCGGGTCACCGGGGGAGGTTCGCGCACAGCGGGTCCCATGAACCTCGCAGCCGTCGGCCGGGCTCGAGCACCACCAGGACGCACTGCACTCCGCGCTCCGCGAGTGCGCGCCGAGCAGCCCGATCCCGTGGCTCGAACTGCTCGAGGACGGTTCGCATCTCCGCGCCTCCCAGCGCGTGGCGTCGCCCTCCGCCGACGCGCACGAGCCACCCTCGCGCACCCCGACCGAGGATCGTCCGAAGACGGTCGGTGACCTCGACGACCCCCTTGAGTGGACCCGGCCGCGCACCGACGAGGTACGGGATCGGGGCTCCGGCCGCGTCTGCAGCTGAACCGGGGAACGCCGCAGCGCCCGGCTTCTCACAACCCGATCGACCACCGAGACGCTGCAGGAAGACGGTGGGCGTCAGGCGACAGACCGTGCCGAGGTCGTGCCGCTCGGTCGCCGCGAGCACGCGGTTCGCCGTCACGCCCAGCGCGTGTTCGGTGGGCGTCGGCACCGCCACGGAGTCGCCACCGCAACCACCCAGCGCCGCTCCACCCAGGACGACTGCGGCGACCGCGGCCACACCCCGGCAGCCCGCGCGGGTGTCGGACGCCGCGCGACGCGTCGTTCGGGACACTGCGATGGTCACCCGGCGCCTGACTCTCACGCTCGGGAGGACCGCGACACGTGCCAACGCTGCGATGGACGCTGTACCGCCGCACCGCGACGAGTGGGACGCAGTGCAGCGCCGAGATACCAGCCGCAACGGAACTCCTGGGATGGGGGACGGACCCGCACTCCGACCCGCGGCGCGCAGCGTCCGAAGACCAGCCCGGCGCGCACGTCGGGCACGTGCAGGCCCCACGATACCCATGACCGACGGCCGCGCAACGCGATCGCGTACGCAGCCGCGGCTCGGCTCGGGGCGTCACCGTCGAGTGGATGGCACGACGCGACGATGACCCGAACTGGACCGTCCGGCGCCCGCGTGCCCGACGCTCCCGTCCCCGGGCCCGCCGCCCGGCCGGACCGCCCCGTCGGGGGGAACCGCATCCTCCGACCGGACCGTTCTGTGCGCCGCGCCGCGGGATCGACCGGTCGGCCGACATAGGATCGCCGTGCTCCGCCCCCCGACCCGGTAACCGATGACCGACGAGACCCCCGCCCCGTTCACCCCCGAGATGCTCGCCGCCGCCGAGTCGTTCCCGGCCCGCTACACGCCGTACGACTCCGCGGCCCCCGTCCGCCACGTCGCGGTCGTCGCGTGCATGGACGCCCGCCTCGACCTCTTCGGCCTGTTCGGCCTCGAGATCGGCGACGCCCACCTGATCCGCAACGCGGGCGGCGTCGTCACCGACGACGTCATCCGCTCGCTGGCGATCTCCCAGCGCAAGCTCGGCACCCGCTCCGTCGTGCTCGTCCACCACACGGGCTGCGGCATGCAGACGTTCTCGGACGACGAGCTCAACGCCGAGCTGCAGGACGAGACGGGCTACAAGCCGACCTGGTCACCGGAGTCGTTCACGGACCTCGAGGAGGACGTGCGGCAGTCGCTGCGGCGTGTGAAGGCGAGCCCGTTCATCCCGCACAAGGACGACGTCCGCGGCTTCGTCTTCCAGGTGGAGGACGGCGGCCTGCGCGAGGTCACGCTGGAGGACTGAACAGCGCGGCCCTCCGGGGCCGGTCGCCGCGCGGGCGGTCCGCGCCGCGCGATCGTCCTGCGGTCGGGGCCGGAGCCCGTCCCCGCGGCGAGCGGTCACGCCGGACGGGAGGGTCCCCTCCCGCCCGGCGGACGCCGTCTCGCCGGTGCGGCTACGCCGCTTCGAAGTACTTGATGTTCTTGTCCACGAACGACGCCCACTCGTCCGGGATCTGGTCCTCGGCGAAGACCGCGTCCACCGGGCACGCCTCGACGCACGCGTCGCAGTCGATGCACTCTTCGGGATCGATGTACAGCTGCTCGACCGTGTCGTAGTCGGGCTCGTCCGGCGTCGGATGGATGCAGTCCACCGGGCAGACCTCGGTGCACGAGTTGTCCTTCGTGCCGACGCACGGCTCGGCGATCACATAGGCCATTGACGGTTCCTCAGCAAGTCGTTCTTCAGGGTGTCCGCCCCGAAGCATAACGGCGCGATTCCCCGATGCCTCCGGGGTTCGGGACGGTCCCACCGGTGGGTATGCCTAACTGCCCGCCACCCGGTCGGGGGGCGTTGCCAAGACCCGGTGGGGGTCGCACAGAGGTCTCCCCCGGTGGTCCGTACGCTTCAAGGATGATCCTCCTCACCGGGGCCACGGGAGCGACCGGACGGCGCGTGCTCGATCGACTCCTCGCGCGGGGGCACCGGGTGCGCTGCCTCGTGCGCAACCCCGCCCGGCTCGGGTCCCGGCGCGTCGACGTACAGCTCTCGCTGTGGAACCTCACCGACGCCCGGCTGCCCGGCGGCGCGCTGCGTGGGGTGCACACCGTCGTGCACCTCGCCGGGCCGCTGAGCGACCAGCCGATCGGTCACCTCGAGGAGCTGAACGCCACCGCGACGTGGCGCCTGGCCGACGCCGCCGCGTCCGCAGGGGTCGAGCACTTCGTCCACGTCTCGGCCCTCGGTGCCGGCGGCGCGGCCGGCTGCCGCTTCCTGCGGGCCAAGGAGGTCGGCGAGCGCGTCGTCCGCGGCGCGGGCGAGACCGGCGGCATGGGCGTGTCGGTCGTCGCGCCGTCGCTGATCCTCGCGCGCGGCCAGCGCTGGGCGTCGTGGGCCCAGGCGCTCTCGCTGCTGCCGATCGTCCCGGTTCCCGCCCACTCCCACGGCCGCTCGCGCCCGGTGTCCGCCGCCGACGTCGCCGACGCGATCGTGGCGGTCGTCGAGGGGGAGACCCCCGCCGTCGGCTCGCCGACGCGCCACGAGCTCGCCGGCCCGGAGACCTACGCGGTGCGGGACCTCGTCCCGGCGCTGCACACCGTCGTCGGGCGCCCGCGGCCGACGGTCCCGCTGCCCGCCTGCGTCCTGAACGCCGCGGTCGCCGTGCTCGAGCGTCCCGGCGCGGCCGACCGCGAGGAGCTCGCGGTCCTCACGTGCGACACGACGGGCCGCCACGGCACCCGCGACCTCGAGGCCCTCGGCGTCCGGCCGGGCGGCATCGTGGAGGCCCTGGCGGGCTGAGACGGGGCGCGCCGCCCGGCCACCGGCTCGGAGACGGACGCGACGGCGGGGTCCGCGACCGGACGGTCCGCGCGGCCGGGCACCACCAGGCCGCCGGTCAGCCGCGGGTCCGGTCAGCCGCGGGCCATCGGCGCCACCGGCGCCGGTCCGGCCGCGGCCTCCAGCTGCGCGGCCACGGCCAGCAGCGACGCCTCACCGCCCGGACGGCCGATCAGGTGCGTCCCGACCGGCATCCCGGCGGCCTCGTCGCCCGCGGGCCGGACGCCGAGCGGCAGCGTGATCGCCGGCTGGCCGGTGATGTTGCAGATCGCCGCGTACGGGCTGAAGACCGCGCCGTCGGCGAAGCCGACCATCGGCTCGGGGCCGTCGGGGTCCAGCGCGTCGATCGCGGGCGGCGCGGTCGCCAGCGTCGGGGTGACGAGCACGTCGAAGCGGTCCGCCCAGACGAGCACGGTCCGCGCAACGTGTTGGATCTCGACGTCCCCGGCCACGTACTCGACGCCGGACAGCGCCGAGGCCCGCCGGTAGATCGCCCAGGTCAGGGTCTCGACCTCGTGCGCCTCGACGTCGCGGCCGCGCGCCCGGCCGGCGGCGCGGACGCCCGCCGCGATGCCGGCCCCGAAGGCGATCTCGAAGAGGTCGAGCAGGCCCGGGATCACCCACGGCGCGGAGACCTCCTCGACGTCGTGGCCGAGGTCCGCGAGCGCTAGCGCCGTCCGGCGGGCGGCGTCGGCGTCGGCGGCCGAGGCGGCGTGCCCGAACGGCGGGTCGAGCGTCAGCCCGACCCGCAGCCGCCGGACGTCCCCCGCCGCGCCGCGGGCCGCCGCGTCCGCGAACGGGCGCTCCGGGAGGGGCAGCGGCGCCAGGTCGCCGACCTCGGGTCCCGCCAGGACGTCGAGCGCCGCCGCCGCGTCGCCCACGGTGCGGGTGAGCATGCCGTCGGCGACGAGCAGGTGCCAGCCGAGGTCGGGCGCCAGCGTCACCCGGCCGCGGGACGGTTTGAGTCCCACCAGCCCGCAGGCGGCGGCGGGGATCCGGATCGATCCGCCCCCGTCGTTGCCGTGGGCGATCGGCAGCATCCCGGCGGCGACCGCCGCGGCGGCGCCCCCGGACGAGCCGCCCGCGGCCCGGCCGAGGTCCCACGGGTTGCGGGCCGCGCCGAAGCGCCGGCCGCGGGTCACGGGCGTGATGCTGAACTCCGGCAGGTTCGTGGCGCCGAGCAGCACGAAGCCCGCGTCGCGGACCCGGCGGGTGACGGCGTGGTCCTCCGTCGCGACCCGGTCGGCGATCGACCCGCCGTACGTGACCCGCCGGCCCGCGACGGCGCGGTTGTTCTTCATCGCCGTCGGCACCCCGGCGAAGGGCCGCGGGTCCCCCGGACCGACCGCGGCGGCGGCGGCCAGCGCGTCCTCCGCCCACCGGTCGACGAACGCGCCGACGTCCCCGTCCAGCGCGGCGATCCGGTCGAGCGCCAGCCGGGTGAGCTCGACGGCCGAGACGTCCCCCGCCCGGACCAGGGCCGCCAGCTCCGTCGCGGGCCGGAGGAGGAGCGACGCGTCGGCGGAGGCCATCGGGCGACCGTAGCGCGGCGCGGGGCGGGCGGGACCGCTCCGGTCACGGTCCCGCCACCGGGGCCCGACGTCCGTCCCCTATCGTGGGTCGCGCAGGATCGATGCGACGGAGGACGGGCACATGACGGATCAGTGGCGTTCCGGGCTGGAGGGCGTCGTGGCGTTTCAGACCACGATCGCCGAGCCCGACAGGGAGGGCGGCGCGCTCCGCTACCGCGGCGTCGACATCGAGGACCTCGTCGGCTTCGTCCCGTACGAGCGGGTCTGGGGGCTCCTGGTCGACGGATCGTTCGATCCGGGCCTGCCGTTCGCCGAGCCGCACCCGCTGACGGTCCGCTCCGGCGACCCGCGCGTCGACGTCCAGGCCGCGCTGGCGATGCTCGCCCCCGAGTGGGGCTTCAAGCCGCTGATCGACACCACCGACGAGGAGGCCCGCGACGAGCTGGCCCGCGCGTCGGTGATGGCCCTGTCGTTCGTCGCCCAGTCCGCCCGCGGCGGCGGCCGTCCGCCCGTGCCGCAGGCCGCGATCCGCGAGGGCGCCACGCTCGCCGAGCGGTTCCTGATCCGCTGGCGCGGCGAGTTCGACCCCAAGCACGCCAAGGCGATCGACGCCTACTGGATCTCCGCGGCCGAGCACGGGATGAACGCGTCGACGTTCACCGCCCGCGTCACCGCGTCGACCGGTGCCGACGCCGCCGCCGCGCTCTCCAGCGCCGTCGGCGCGCTCTCCGGCCCCCTGCACGGCGGCGCGCCGTCGCGGGTGCTGGCGATGCTCGACGGCGTCGAGCGCTCCGGCGACGCGCTGGCCTGGGTCAAGGCCGCGCTCGACAAGGGCCAGCGGCTGATGGGCTTCGGCCACCGCGTCTACCGCGCCGAGGACCCGCGGGCGAAGGTCCTGCGGCGCACGGCGAAGGAGATCGACGCCCCCCGCTACGAGGCCGCCAAGGCGCTCGAGGCGGCCGCGCTCGGCGAGCTGCAGTCCCGCAAGCCCGACCGCGTCCTGGCCACGAACGTCGAGTTCTGGTCCGCGGTGATCCTCGACTCGGCCGAGGTGCCGTCGCAGCTCTTCACGCCGCTCTTCACCTGCGCGCGCGTGGCGGGCTGGTCGGCGCACATCCTGGAGCAGAAGCGCGAGGGCCGACTGATCCGCCCGACCGCGAAGTACATCGGCGAGCCGCCCCGCTCCGTCGCGGACGTCGGCTGATCGTGGGCGGACAGCTCCACCTGGGGCGGCTCTTCGGCGTCCCGATCGTCGCCGGCTTCTCGTGGCTCCTCTGGATCTTCGTCGCGCTGTACCTGATGGCGGGGTTCTTCCCCGACGAGATCGCCCCGACGGACGGCCGCAAGTTCGTCCTCGCCGCGATCGTCGTGGTGATCTACGTGCTCGCGCTCGTGGGCCACGAGTTCGGGCACGCCCTGATGGCCCGGGTCTTCGGCATCGAGACCGAGCGGGTGGAGCTCTGGGCGCTCGGCGGACTGGCGCACCTCTCGCGCGGCGCGCGGAACCCCAAGGAGGAGTTCTTCGTCGCCGCCGCCGGCCCGGCGGTCACCCTGCTGGTGACCATCGGCGCCGGCATGGTGGTGGGCGCGGTGGACGGCTTCAACCTCGACGCGCTCTGGCAGATCGGCACGCTGCAGTACTCCGGCAGCACCGCGGTCAGCGCCGTCGCCGGGATCATCCTGTTCTTCGAGGGCCTCGCCCTGATCTTCAACCTGCTGCCGGCGCTGCCGCTGGACGGCGGCCGGATCGCCCGGTCGATCGTGTGGAAGGTCACCGGCGAGCCCGCCCGCGGGACCGCGTTCGCCGCGCAGGCGGGCAAGGTCCTCGCCGTGTTGCTCGTCGGCGTCGCCCTCTGGCTCGTCGCGGACACCGGCAGCACCTTCAACGGCCTGATGGCGCTGTTCCTCGCGTACTTCATCTGGCAGAACGCCCAGGCGGCGGCGATCCCGACCGAGCGCCGCCGCTCGGTGGCCAGCCTCGTCCCCGCGTCCGCCGTGATGGACCGCGAGCCCGTGTGGGTCGCGACCACCGACACCGCCGCGGACGCCGAGGCGCACGCGTTCGCGACCCGCGACCTCGCGTGGGCCGCCGTGCTGGACCCCGAGGGCCGGCTGCGCGGGATCCTGCCCGCCGAGCGCGTCCGCGAGGAGCTCGCGGCCGGCCGACCGGCGACGCCGGCGATCGACCTCGTCCCGAGCGGGGCCCGGCCGGCGACGCGCGAGGACGTGCTGCTCCACAAGCTGCTGAAGGACAAGGACCTCGAGCGGCTCGGCGCGCTGCCGGTCGTGGACTCGTCCGGCGTCGTCGTCGGCGTGGTGTCACGCGAGGCCGCGCGGCAGGCGCTGGTGGTCGAGGGCGGGCTGCGGACGTAGGACGGCGGGCCCGCGTCGCCGGCGGACCCGGATCGGCCACACGGTGGTCGGGCGCGATGTCGTCGGAGGCACAGTCCGGTCGGAGGTACGCGGCCGTCGGAGGTACGCAGCCGTCGGAGGCACGCGATCGTCGGCGAGGACGGCGTCGGTGCCTGACGGCGCACGGACCGAACGCTCCCGACGTCCGGTTCCCAGCCTCAGGCCGCCGGCCGGACCGGCAGCGTCGTCCGCCGGCGCGGACGGAGCGCCGGTGCCGGGCGGCGGTCCCTCGCCCGGGCCAGGCGCCGGCGCGTCGCGCGCAGGAGCGGCTGCTCGACCAGGTGGTACGACGCGATCGCCGCGAGGATCGCCGGGATCCCGACGAGCACGCAGGTCGCGAGCAGGTCGTCCGTCGGCAGCAGCCCGTGGGCCTGCAGGCCCAGCAGCACCGGGTAGTGCCACAGGTAGATGCCGTAGGAGCAGGCGCCGAGGTACGCGAGCGGCCGCCACCCCAGGACGCGCGGGGCGTCCGCGGTGGAGCAGGCGACGCAGATCGCGGCGAAGCCGACGCCGGCGGGCAGGTCGCCGAGGAGGCCGTCCAGGGGCACGCCGAGCCGGCCGCTGCCGTGCGCCCACACGAGCGCGACGCCGGCGACGAGCAGCACCCGGGCGAGCCACCGCGGGACGGTCCGGCCCTCGACGAGCACCCGCGCCGCCATCCCGACGCAGAAGAGCCCGACCACGTCGGGCAGGACCGTCCGGATCACCGGCGACGCGGCGGTGTGGCCGGTCCGTGCGGTCCAGGCGATGCCGAGTCCCGTGACCGCCACGAGGACCGCGAGCTGGCCGGCGCGGCCGCCGGCGGGGCGCGCACCCACCCGGTCGGGGCGGCCGGGAGCGGCGGGCCGGACGGGAGCGGCGGGCCGGACGGGAGCGGCGGGCCGGACGGGAACGTCGGATCGGACGCCGCGGGCCTGGGTGACACGCAGCGCGAGCCGGCCGGGGCGGACGCAGGCGGCCCGCAGCGCCAGCACCCCGATCAGCGGCACGACCGCGTAGAACGTCGCCTCGACCGCGAGCGACCAGGTCGGCGGGTTGAGCATCCCCGCCAGGTCGCCGGAGTAGTTCTGGGCCAGGACGACGAAGCCGACCAGGCGCCAGTCCTCGACCAGCCGCCAGTGCCCGGTCCCGTGCAGCAGCAGGACGGCGACGACGAGCGTCAGCCAGTACAGCGGGAGGATTCGCACCGCCCGCAGCGCGGCGTAGCGCCCCAGCCGCGGCGGGCGCGCGGCCGGATCGACCGCCGCGCGGGCCCATGGGGCGTAGACGAGGAAGCCCGAGAGGCAGAAGAACAGCGGCACGCCGAGGGCGAGCTCGTTCCACCAGATCCCCAGCCCCGCCACCGGGCGCCCCGAGTACTGCCACGCGTGATGGGCCACGATCGCCAGGGCCGCGAGCGCACGGAGCCCGTCGAGGGCGGGCCGGCGCGACGAGTCTCGGGGCACCGCTCCACTGTCGCCCGCGTCGGTTCAGCGAACATGTGTGCAACATCGGAGTTCTCTGAGAACCCGGTCCGGGCGGTGGGGACGGGCTCGCGGCGGAGACCGGTGGGGCCACGGGCACGGCCCGGTGGAGGCCGCCGGCCCGGGGCCGCGGCCCCGGATCGCGGCGGACGCAATCCCCGCTCAGTCGCCGTCGGAGCGCAGGCCGTCGACCACGCGCTCGAGCGTCGCGGCGAGCTGGGCGAGCTCATCGTCGTCGAGGCCCTGCAGCACCGCGGGCGGCGCGGACAGCCGGCGCTCGACCTCCGCGCGGACGCGGACGCCGGCGACGGTCAGCGCGAGGACCTTCACGCGGCGGTCGCCCTCGGCAGGGCGGCGCTCGACGAGGCCGCGCTTCTCCAGCCGGTCGACGATCCCGGTGACGTTGCCCTTGTCGCACGCCAGCGCGCACGCGAGCGACCCCATCGGCTGTGGCTCGTCGGGATCGAGGTGCCGCAGCGCCGCCAGCTGCGACGGCGGCAGATCGAGGTCGCGGGCGACCTCCGTCCCGTCGCACCGGCGCAGCTCCACGAGCGCGGCCAGGTGCCCCCAGACGGTGACCGCGTCGGCCGTCGTCGTGTCGTCGGGGGCGACCATCGCCACCGAGGATAGTCGGCGGGGCGGGCGACGCCTCGGACGCGGGGCGGCCGGCCCGACGACCGGGGCGTGGGCGACGACCGCAGCGGCAGCAGGCATCGAGTTCGGTACCTCCGCGGTCCAGAAGTCGACGACCGGGCCGGAGGCGACGACCGCGGCGGCAGCAGGCATCGAGTTCGGTACCTCCGAGGTCCAGAAGCCGACGGCCCCGCGCGCGGCGCGGTCCGCCCCACAACGACGAACGGCCGCCCGGAAGGCGGCCGTTCGTCTGGACCTGGTGCGGACGCCGCGAGATCCGCGACGCCCGGTCCGATCGACACCGTAACCGGTGTCGACCCTTCCTACATCATGCCGCCCATGCCGCCCATGCCGCCCATGTCGGGCATGCCGCCGGCGCCGTCCTTCTCCGGCGGGTCGGCCACGATGGCCTCCGTCGTGAGGATGTTCTTGGCGATCGACGCGGCGTTCTGCAGCGCGGAGCGGGTGACCTTGGCGGGGTCGACGACGCCGGCCTTGACCAGGTCCTCGAGCTCGCCGGTGGAGGCGTTGAGGCCGACACCCGGCTTGGCGTTGCGCACGTCGTTGATGACGACGGAGCCCTCGAGACCGGCGTTGAACGCGATCTGGCGGAGGGGCTCCTCGAGCGAGCGCAGCACGATCTTGAAGCCGGTCTGCTCGTCGTCCTCGAGGTCCGAGGAGTCGACCTTCAGGCCGGCCTGCAGCAGCGCGACGCCACCACCGGGGACGATGCCCTCCTCGAGCGCGGCGCGCGTGGCCTGCAGCGCGTCCTCGACGCGGTGCTTCTTCTCCTTGAGCTCCGTCTCGGTCGCGGCGCCGACCTTGACGACGGCGACGCCGCCGGAGAGCTTCGCGAGGCGCTCCTGGAGCTTCTCGCGATCGAAGTCGGAGTCGGTGTTCTCGACCTCGGCCTTGATCTGGGAGATGCGGCCCTTGATGGCCTCCGCGTCACCGGCACCGTCGACGATCGTCGTGTTGTCCTTGGCGACGACGACGCGGCGGGCGCGACCCAGCTGGTTGATCTGGGTGTTCTCGAGCTTCAGGCCGAGATCCTCGGTGATGACCTCGCCACCGGTGAGGATCGCGATGTCCTCGAGGATGCGCTTGCGGCGGTCGCCGAAGCCCGGGGCCTTGACCGCGACGCCGGTGAAGGTGCCGCGCAGCTTGTTGACGACCAGGGTCGCGAGGGCCTCGCCCTCGACGTCCTCGGCGATGATGAGGATCGGCTTGCCGGCCTGGATGACCTGCTCCAGGACGGGCAGCACGTCGCGGACGGCGCCGATCTTGGAGTTCGCGATGAGGACGTAGGGGTCCTCGAGCACGGCCTCCATGCGGTCCTGATCGGTGACCATGTAGGGCGAGACGTAGCCCTTGTCGAACTGCATGCCCTCGGTGAACTCGAGGTCGATGCCGAACGTCTGGCCCTCCTCGACGTTCACGACGCCGTCCTTGCCGACCTTGTCGATCGCGTCGGCGATGACGTCGCCGATCTCGGCGTCGCGGGAGGAGATGGTCGCCACGCGGGCGATCTCGTCCTTGCCGGAGATCTCGACGCTCTGGGCGGCGATGGCGGCGACGATCTGCTCGACGGCCTTCTCGATGCCGCGCTTCAGGGCGAGCGGGTTGGCGCCGGCCGTGACGTTCTTCAGGCCCTGCTTGACGATCGCCTGGGCGAGGACCGTCGCGGTCGTGGTGCCGTCGCCGGCCACGTCGTTGGTCGCCGTGGCGACCTCGCGGACGAGCTGCGCGCCCTGGTTCTCGAAGACGTCCTCGACCTCGATCTCACGAGCGATCGTGACACCGTCGTTCGTGATCGTCGGGGCGCCGAACTTCTTGTCCAGGACGACGTAGCGGCCCTTGGGCCCCAGGGTCACCTTGACGGCGTTGGCGACGGCGTCGACGCCGGCCTCGAGGGCCGCACGCGCTTCGGTACCGAACTTGAGCTGCTTAGCCATGTGTGTTCTTCCTTCTCAGTCTCGGAGGGAGGACGACCGGCGTCAGCCGGTCACCTTCGCCAGGACGTCGCTCTCGCGGAGGACGAGGAGCTCCTCGCCGTCCACCTTGATCTCGGTGCCGCCGTACTTGGAGTACAGGACCTCGTCACCGACGGCGACGTCGAGCGGGATGCGCTTCTCGCCGTCCTCGTCCCAACGGCCCTGGCCGGCGGCGAGGACCTCGCCCTTCTGGGGCTTCTCCTTGGCGGTGTCGGGGAGCACCAGACCGCTGGCGGTCGTCTGCTCCTCGTCGATGGCACGGACGATCAGGCGATCGCCGAGCGGCTGCAGCGAGATGGACATACAGGTCCCTCCGGGCTTCGTGTTGCGTGAAAGACGGCGGTCGGCACTCTCACGTCGAGAGTGCCAACGTGGTGCCAGCATAGCGTGCGACGCCCGGCCGTCAAGCCTCGTTGGCACTCTGGTCACAAGAGTGCCAAGCAGCGCGCAGGGGCCGGGCGGTCCGTTCGGGCCGGTTGCAGCGGTTTCCGGCGTCTCCTCGCGGTCCGGCAGCGGCACCGTCCGCCGTGCGGCCGCTATCCCGCATCTCGAGCAGCACGCCCGACGCGCCCAGAAGGATCAGCCGTCGGCCCGGCACATGAAGGCGCCCCGCCCCGCCTACTTGACCGTCAGCACCTTGCTGACCGTCGAGAGGTCCGTGCGCTCCGGCAGGACCGCGCCGCGGTACCAGGCCTGGACGCCCTTCTGGGTCTTCGACAGGCGGACGGAAACGCGGAAGCTGCCGTCGGCGTTCGGGGTCACCGAGCGCAGGACGGTCGTGTCCTTGCCCCCGCCGCGGTACGCGACGAGCGTGACGGGCTCGTCGTCGGCCGCGCCCTTGAGGACGCCGACGACGGTCGCCGTGCGGACGCCCTTCTTGCCCCGCTTCGGCTTGCCCGCCGTACGCAGCGTCAGCGTCGGGGCCTTCGCGCCGAGCAGTGCGTCGTTGCGGAAGACCGCGCCGAGCACGCTGTCCTGCAGGACGACGCCGGAGCCGAAGACCGCGGCGACCGGCGGCGTCGTGGCGCCCGGGGTCGGCAGCACGCGCAGGGTCTTCGCCCCGTCGCGGGTCACGAAGGCGCCCGCGGGCGTGATCAGGACGCCGCCGAGGTCGGACGAGAACTCGAGGCTCGGATCGCCGCCGCCACGCGTGTCCGGCCCGGCGGCGCCGAGGTTCGGCGCGATCGCGCGGCGCTTGAACGTCTTCGCGCCGTCGGTCGAGCGGTAGAGCGTGCGGCCGTCGAGCGCGTAGGCCGTCTTGGCGGAGACGAGCTGGACGTCGTCGGTCGACGCCGGGAGCTTCGACTGCTTCCAGGTCTTCCCCCCGTCGGCCGAGCGGACGACGAGCAGGCCCGAGCCGCGGCGACCCCATGCCAGCACGGTGGAGCCCTGGGCGGCGACGCTGGTGAAGCCGCGGCCCTGCAGGACGGCGGACTCGACCGGGGCGGGGTTCGCCGGGTCGGTCAGGCGGACGACGCCGCGCGCGCCGACCACGACGGGCGTGCCGCCGGCCACCGCGAGGTCCGCGGGCTTGATCGCGGAGAGGTCGGCGAGCTTCGCCCAGACGCCGTCGTCCAGGCGGCGCAGCGTGCCGTCGTCGGCCAGCGCGACGAGCTTGCCGCCGGCCGACGCGACGCGCGTGAGGTTCGGCGTCGCGGGCAGCGCCACGTCGCTCCACGTCTTGCCGTGGTCGGAGGACACGTGCAGCCGGCCGACGCTGGCGATCGCCAGCAGGCCGTGGACGCCGAGCGAGCCGGTGCGGTCCGCGCCCGACGCGAGCGGGCGGTAGGCCGTGGCCCCGGCGTCGTCGGTGCGCAGGACGCTCGCCGCCCCGTTGTTCTCGGGCCGGGTGATGCCGACGATCGCGTCCGCGGCGGGGCCGCTCACCTCGGCGTCGGGCAGTGCCGCGACGCGGGCGCCGAAGGCGTCGCCGTCGAAGCGCAGCGCGCTGCGGCGGGCCGGGTCGCCGGCCGCGTTGACGCCGACGACGCAGCCGCCGGCCGCGCCGCAGACGACGTTCCGGACCGCGACGCCGGTGGCGCCGGGCAGGTCGTCCGGGATCGGCACGGCGTGGCGGGTGAACGTCACGCCCTGGTCGGTCGAGACGAGCACCGCGTCGCCGGCGCCGACGACGATCGCGCCGTCCGCGCGCTTCGCGAGGCCGGCGATGGACGGCAGCGCGTCGACGAGCGGCGCGGCGTCCGCGTCGGTCGGCGGGCCGGGGACCTCGACGCCCTGCCAGGAGGCACCGCCGTCGACGGTGCGCTGCAGGCCGAGTCCGGCGGCGCCGGCGGCGACCGTGCGCAGGCCGACGTTCGCGTCGAGCGCCAGCTGCGGGCCGCGCTCGCCGGCGTTGGCGACGGTCCACGTCGCACCGCCGTCGACCGTGCGCCAGGTGCGCTTGTCCGTCGACGCGAAGGCGACGTCGGGGCTCGCGACGGTCAGGCTCAGCGCGGAGCCGGTGCAGCCGGCGAGCGGGTCGCCGGCCCACGTCAGGCCGCGGTCCTCGGAGTGGCGCACGCGGCAGGAGTCTGCGAGCAGGAGCCGGTCCGGACCGGCCGCGGCGATCGCCAGGGTGCCGGGCTCGGTGCCGTTGATCTCGACCCGGCCGACGCGGGATCCCGCGGCCGACGTGACCGCGATCGGCACGCGCTGGTCCTTGACGTCGGACCCGAGGATCGCGGTCGTCGTGCCGCTCGCCGACACGTGCGAGGGGTTGCCGACGCCGAGTGGGCCGGGGGCGTCCCAGCCCTGGAAGGTGGTCGCCGCGGGGTCCGCGGCGGAGGCCGTCGCAGGCACCACGGCCACGGCGAAGCTGGCGGCCAGGACGGCCGTCGCACTCGAGAAACGCATTGCTGCTCCTGGGTTCGGGACCGCGCGCCGCGGTCGATGCACTGAGAACCCGGCGGATCGCGAATCGATGCGGCGGGCGGCGGATCTGGCGCGTCGGCGCGCGTCGATTCCGGGGCGGGACGGGGGCTTCAGGGGCGCATGCGGCGCCGCGATCCGTCCCCGGCGACCACCCCGGGACGCGCAGCGCCCCGGCCGTGGGGACGGCCGGGGCGGACGGGCGCCGGGGGGGGGGTCGGGGCCCGGCGCCGGCGGGGGTGCCGGGCCGGGCGCGGTGGGTCGGTGGCCGGACCCGCGGGGGCTAGCGGAGGGCCGGCTCGCGCAGCTCGGAGGCGATGGCGCGCGGGTCGTCGTCGTCCTCCACGGCGGCCGCGCGCTCGGCGGCGAGCTCCAGGCCGCTCTTGGTGCCGAGCGCCTTCTCGCGCAGGAACCACACGGCGGCGAAGGCCACGAGTCCGAGCGGGGCGGCGATCAGGAAGACCTCCGCGACGCCGGTGCCGTAGGCGTGCTCGACGACCGCCTGCACCGGGCCGGGCAGCGCGCCGACGTCCGGGATGCTCGAGCCGCTCGGGGCGGAGCCGGCGGCGTCGATGCCGCGGGAGGCCAGGCCGTCCGCCGTCGACGAGGCGACCTTCGAGCCCAGGATGGCGCCCAGGACCGACACGCCGACCGCGCCGCCGAGCGAGCGGAAGAAGGCGATCAGGGCGGACCCGGCGCCGATCTTCTCGGTCGGGATCACGTTCTGGACGGCCAGGATCAGGTTCTGCATCACCATGCCGATGCCGGCGCCCAGGATGAACATGAACACGCCGACCTCGACGAGGCTGGTCTGCTCGTCGATCGTGCCCATCAGCGCCAGGCCGACGGTCAGCCCGACGGTACCGGCGAGCATGAAGCGCTTGTAGTGCCCGGTCTGGGAGATCCGGCGGCCCGAGAGGGTCGAGGAGCCGAACAGCCCGATGACCATCGGGATCGTCAGCAGGCCGGACGCCGTCGGGCTGTAGCCGCGGGCGAGCTGCATGTACTGGGTCAGGAACAGGGTCGTGCCGAACATCGCGACGCCGACGGCGACGGAGGCGATGACCGCCATCACGACGGTGCGGTTCTCGAAGAGGTCCAGCGGGATCAGCGGCTCGGGGGCGCGGCGCTCGACGAGCACCGCGGCGATCAGGAGGACGATGCCGCCGATCACCATCAGCGCGCTGGTGCCGCTGACCCAGTCGAAGTTCTTGCCGGCCAGGGAGACCCAGATCAGGATCGACGCGACGCCGGCGGCCATGAACGTGCCGCCCAGGACGTCGATGTGGACGTCGTCGCGGCGCTTGGTCGGGAGGTTCAGCGTGCGCTGCAGCAGGACCAGCGCGATCAGGGCGAACGGGACGCCGACGAAGAAGCAGGCGCGCCAGCCGATGCCGTCGGTCAGCAGGCCGCCGATGACCGGCCCGGCGACCGTGCCGAGGCCGAAGACGGCGCCGAGGTAGCCCATGTAGCGGCCGCGCTCACGGGGCGAGACGAGGTCGGACAGGATGACCTGCACCAGCGCGGTCAGCGCGCCGACGCCGACGCCCTGGATCGCCCGGCAGGCGATCAGCCACGTGGTCGAGCTCGCGAAGCCGGCCAGGATCGAGCCGCTCAGGTAGATGACCAGGCCGAGCTGGATCAGCTGCTTGCGGTTGAAGAGGTCGGACATCTTGCCCCAGATGGGGGTCGAGATCGTCATCGTCAGCAGGGTCGCGGTGACGACCCAGGTGTAGGACGACTGGCCGCCCTTGAGGTCGGCGATGATCTCCGGCAGCGCGGCCGAGACGACCGTGCTCGACAGGATCGCGACGAACATCGCGAGCAGGAGCCCGGAGAGCGCCGAGAGGATCTGGCGGTGGGACATCTGGCCCTCCACCGCGGCCGGAGGTCCTCCGGCCGCTGCGGGGGTGGGTGTGGTGCTGCTCATCGGACGTGCTCCTCGTGACGCGCGCCCGCGGCCTCCGCGGGCGTGAGAGTGGGGTCGGCCGCGGTGCGGTCGGCCGGAAGGTGGGTGGCGGCGGACGGGCCGTCGTCGTGGGAGTCGCAGGTGCCGAGCGCGCCGCGCAGCCGGACGATGCCGTCGGCGAGGCCGGTGACCTCGTCGCGGTCCCAGTCCTCCACGGCGGTGGCGATCGCGCCCTTGAGGCGGTGGTGAGCCGCCTCGAGCTTGGCGGTGCCGGCGTCGCTGATCGCGATCAGGCTGGAGCGCCCGTCGTGCGGGTCGGCGACCCGGTCGACGAAGCCCTCGTCCTGCAGCGCCTGGATCTGGCGGCTGGCGACGGACAGGTTCACCTGCATGTCGCCGGCCACGTCGCTGATCCGGGCGGGGCCGATGCGGTGGACGACGCTCAGGACCGTGAGCCCCGCGACCGCGTGCTCGATGCCCGCGAAGCGCTGCAGGTCCCGCCGCAACGCGGAGAGGTGGTACAGCGCCAGGGCGAGGGCGTCGATGTCGTGGTCGTCGTGGCTCATCGGGTCGATACCTGCTTCCTGCAAGCAAGTATACCCAGATCCACTTGCTTCCTGCAAGCATGTTGTGGCCAAGGGCGCGGGCCACGAGTGCCTCGCGCGGCTCGACGTCTGGGCCGACGGTGTCTCCGCCGGCCTACCCAGCGACGCGGCCGAGCCGCTCGTGGCCACGCACCTTCGCGGGTGCCGTGACGGTGCCGAGGACGCTCAGGGCCTGCTGGCGCTCATCGCCGACGACCGGACGACCAGCGACTGAGCCGATGCGCCAGGCCGACCGCGGCCCGGCGCGTCGAGCCCCTCGTCGGCGTTCATCCGCGGTCGGCCCGCCAACGCGCGAACACGTCGCGCAACTCAGCGCGCATCTCCGGAGTGAGGTGCTCGTCGCGCAGCTCGCCGGTCAGCTCGAGGGTGTCTCGGAGCTGCCGCAGGTACAGGGCGCACTTCGCGCAGGCGGCGAGGTGCGATTCGAGGCGTTGCAGGTCGTCCGGGGAGAGCGCGCCCTCGAGGTAGTCGGTGACCCGCTCGACGAACTCGGCGCAGGGCATCTCGGGAAGCGTGGTCATGGTGCGAGGTGCGCTTCGAGCGCGGCACGGATCCTCGACCGGCCGCGGTGCAGGAGGACCCGCTGGTTGCCCGCCGTGAGATCCAGGATCGTGCAGACCTCGTCGGCGTCGAGGCCCTCCAGGTCGCGCATCGTAACGACGGCGCGCTGGGCCGCCGGCAGAGCGGCGATCTCCCGCTGCACCAGACGCAGCGTTTCGGCGTGCGACAGCGCGGCCTCGGGAGAGACATCCCAGCGCCGGGGCGGGGCGGCCCAGTGGTGAGGCCACCGGTCGTGGTCGGCGGGGAGGAAGCGTTCGGGGCCGACCGCGGTGAAGTCCTCGCCGAGCTCGCGGCCGGCCAGGGTGGCGAACGGGACGGTGCGGTGCTCGACGACCCCGCGGGTCTGCGCCCGGTTGGCGAGGATCCGATAGATCCACGTGCGGAGCGAGGAGCGGCCCTCGAAGCGGTCGATGCCGCGGAGCACGCCGAGCCAGGTCTCCTGGACGACCTCCTCGGCGACCGCCTGGGTGGACACGAAGGTGCGTGCGAGCCGGAGGAGGCCCGGAGTGTGCAGTACGACCAGGTGGTCGAACGCCGCCTCGTCGCCGTCGCGAAGACGATCGAGGAGACGCTCCTCGGAGGCCTCGCGGTCGCCACCGTCCGGCGCGGTACGCAGCACGCTCACGCGGGCGCCGTCGACTTGCGGGCAGCGGCGATCTGCGCCAGCGCGCCGTCCAGGGCGATGCGGATCTGACGAGGGTCTCGCCGAACCTGGGTCAGCAGCAGGCCACCCTGGAGGCTCGCCATGACGGCCGTCGCGAGCTCATCGGGATCGACCGACGGGCGGAGCTCGTCGCGTTCGAGCATCGTCCGGAACCCCGCGGCGAGTGGGCGCTCCCAGGCGTCGAACGCCTGCGCCAGCACCGCTCGCGCCTCGTCGTCGTGCTCTGCGAGTTGTGCCACGAGACCGCCGAGCGGGCACCCACCCCGGCCGTCCAGCGCCGTCTGCCCGGCGACGATGTCGTCGCACCAGGCCTCGAACCGGGCGACGGACCCGAAACCCCCTTGGACGTGGCCGTCCTGTGCCCCGAGAACGAGGCAGGCGGTGTTCCGCGCGACGGCCTGCAGCAGCTCCCGGCGGCCCGGGAAGTAGAGGTAGAGCTGACTCTTGCTCGTCCGGGATCGTTCGCGGATGTCGTCGAGGGCCACGGCGGCGACGCCGCGCTCGGCGATCAGCTCGGTGGCGCTGTCCAGGATCCGCCGCCGGGTGGCCCGGCCGTTCGCCGTTCGCGGCAGCAGCTCGGGCACGATCGACAGCGTAGTCGACTTGGACCAGAAGGTCCATGTAGGAGTCGTCGTGCGTAACGCCCGGATGCGACGGGAGACAGATCCATCAACGTCCGCCGATCGAAGGAGCTCCAGTACCGATGCCGAGCAGCACTCGACCGTGCGTCCCGCGGGACGTGCCGCCGCACGACCCCGCCGGGGCCTCCCGGGGCTCGCGGGGCATCGAGCGCTCGATCACCAGGGACCCGATCGCGCTCTTCGGCGAGCTGCTCGATGCCACGCCGAGCGTCGCGATCCTGAGGACGATCGACGGATGCGCCCGGGAGATCGCGATCCGGCGGTGGCTCGGGGCGGCGTGCCCGGTCGACGAACGGGTCCTCGATCGGGCCGACGGTCCGGTGCTCGACGTCGGCTGCGGCCCGGGACGGCACCTGCACGCCCTGGCCCGACGCGGGGCGATCGGCGTCGGCGTCGAGCTGTCCCCGACCGCCGTCCGGCACGCACGCGCCGGCGGCGCGGTGGTCTTGGAACGGTCGATCTTCGACGTTCCGGTGACGAGGCACTGGCGGAGCGCCCTGCTCCTGGACGGCAACGTCGGAATCGGCGGCGACCCCGTCGCGCTGCTCGTCCGACTCGCAGAGCTCCTGCACACCGACGGACGGGTCCTCGTGGAACTCGACCCGCCGGGAGGCTCGTGGCCCCCGGGGCGGGGCGCGACGATGGTCCGCATCGAGTCGGCGGACCAAGCCAGTCGGTGGTTCCCGTGGGCATGGGTGACCGCCGACGGGATCGATGCCGTGGCCCGTGCGGCGGGCATGGTCGTGAGCGAGTGTTGGTGCGACGGTGGCCGTCATTTCTGTGCGTTGACGTCGTCGTGATCGCGCTGGGGGCTGTGCGGCCGTGAGGCTCGTCCCGGAGACGCCGCCGCCGGGTCCTGCGCGGCCGGAGTTCTGGCGCTCGCCGGTGCGCGGGCCGTGGATCACCGCGGCGCTGGGGATCGTGCTGCTGGTCGGGTTCCCGATCGTCTTCGTGACCGGGATCCTGTCGCACGCGGCGTACCTGCCGCAGCTGGGTGACAACGACGTGCTGCCGCGCGATCTGGACTTCCAGTTCGTGAAGATCGACTGGCCGACCAGCCCCGTCTGGCTCTACGCGGTCAACCAGGGCACCCACGTCACCGTCGGGATCCTGCTGGTCCCCGTGGTGATCGGGAAGCTGTGGTCGGTCATCCCGAAGCTGTTTGCGTGGCCGCCGGCCCCGAGCCCCGCCGAGGTCCTGACGAAGCTCGCCAACCTGCTCTTGGTCGGCTCGGCGTTCTTTCAGCTCGCGACCGGCATCGCGAACATCCAGCTCTGGTACCCGTGGCACTTCAACTTCGTCGTCGCGCACTACTACGGCGGCTGGGTCCTGATCGTCTCGATCGTGCTGCACGTCGCGATCCGGATGCCGAAGGTCCGCGCCGCGATGCGCACCAACCAGGACCTCAAGCCGCTGCGCACGAACCTGCAGAACACCCGGCCCGAACGGTACGAGGCCGGCGGCCTGGTGTCGCCGAACCCCGGCCCGGCGACGATCTCCCGCCGCGGCGTCCTCGGGATCGTCGGCGCCGCGTCGGGTGCGCTGCTGGTCACGACGGTCGGGCAGTCCGTCGGCGGGCCGCTGCGCAGGTTCGCGGTCCTCGCGCCGCGCGGCAACGGCCTGGCGCTGGACGGCCCCAACGGGTTCCCGATCAACAAGACCGCGCAGGTCGCGCGCGTCACGAAGGAGCTGGCCGGCCCGTCGTGGGTCCTCGAGCTCACCGCCGACGGCCGCCAGTTGCAACTCGACCGCGACTACCTCCTCTCAAAGCTGCCCCAGCACACCTACGACCTGCCGATCGCGTGCGTCGAGGGCTGGTCCACCACACAGTCGTGGACCGGCGTCCGGCTCGCCGACCTCGGCCGCCTCGTCGACGCCGACCCCGGCCACGTCCTGCACGTCGGCTCGCTGCAACCCCGCGGCGCGTTCCGGCAGACGACGCTGTCAAAGGACCAGGCCAACGCCGACAAGTCGCTGCTGGCGCTCAAGGTGGGCGGCGTGGACCTCTCGATGGATCACGGCTTCCCGGCGCGCATCATCGTCCCCGCGATGCCCGGCGTGCACTGCACCAAATGGGTCTCCGACCTGCAGTGGGCCCACGCATGAGCGACCCGATC
>NZ_JBFAPC010000039.1:0-39220 GCF_040675535.1 Patulibacter sp. NPDC049589
TGTTCGACGACGTCATCTGGGTCCGGAAGGCGAAGGTCGAGCACGCCGCGTTCGTCCAGGTCCTGCAGGAGCGGGGCGTCGAGGTCTTCGACGCCGAGGACCTGCTCCTGCAGACGCTGGAGGTGCCCGCGGGCAAGGACTGGGTCGTGGAACAGGTGCTGAACGAGCGCCGCGTCGGCCAGCAGCTCGCCCGCCGGGGCCGCGAGTGGGTGCAGGGCGCGAGCGCCCGCGACGTGTCGAACTTCCTCATCGGCGGCATGACCAAGGAGGAGGTCGACGACGGCGCCGGCCTGTTCTACGACTCGTCCAGCCCGATGGCGATGATGCTGCCGCCGCTGCCGAACTTCCTCTTCCAGCGCGACCCGTCGTCGTGGATCTACGGTGGCGTGACGATCAACCCGATGACGAAGCCGGCGCGGCAGCCGGAGACGGCGATCATGGAGGCGATCTACCGCTTCCACCCGATGTTCGCCGCCGACGGCGGCGTCGACGTGTGGTTCGGCGGGGTCGAGCAGGACTGGGGCGCGTGCACGATCGAGGGCGGTGACGTCCAGACGATCGGCAACGGCGCGGTGATGATCGGGATGGGCGAGCGGACGACGCCGCAGTCCGTCGGGATCCTCGCCCGGACCCTCTTCGATGCGGGCGCGGCGACGCTGGTGCTCGCCGTCCAGCTGCCGCCGTCGCGCTCCTACATGCACCTCGACACGGTGCTGACGATGGTCGACCGCGACGTGGTGACGCTCTACCCGGCGGTCGTGAACGAGGGCGTCCGGATCTGGACCCTGCGCCCGGGCGGCGAGGGGGAGCTGCCGGTGGTCGAGGCCTACGACGGCACGATCCTCGACGCGATGGAGATGGCGCTGGAGGTCGAGCGCCTGCGCGTCGTCCCGACCGGGGGTGACGTCGCAGGTCAGGCCCGCGAGCAGTGGGACGACGGCAACAACGTCGTCTGCGTCGAGCCGGGCGTCGTGATCGCGTACGAGCGCAACGTCGACACGAACGCCCGCCTGGAGCACGCCGGCATCGAGGTCATCACGATCGACGGCTCCGAGCTCGGCCGCGGCCGTGGCGGCTCGCACTGCATGACCTGCCCGATCGATCGCGAGGCGTAGGACATGTACAACCTGCGCAACCGCTCGTTCCTCAAGGAGCTGGACTTCACCCGCGAGGAGCTCGGCCACCTCCTCGCCCTCGCGGCGTCGCTGAAGACCGCGAAGTACGCCGGCACCGAGGTGCCCCGCCTCGCCGGGAAGAACATCGCGCTGATCTTCGAGAAGAGCTCGACGCGCACCCGCTGCGCGTTCGAGGTCGCCGCCCACGACCAGGGCGCGCACGTCACTTACCTGGACCCCACCGGCTCGCAGATGGGCCACAAGGAGTCGATCGCCGACACCGGCGCCGTGCTCGGGCGGATGTTCGACGCGATCGAGTACCGCGGCTCCGCCCAGGCGAACGTCGAGGAGCTCGCCGCCCACGCCGGCGTCCCCGTCTTCAACGGCCTGACGAACGAGTGGCACCCGACGCAGATGCTCGCCGACGTCCTGACGATGCTCGAGCACACCGGCAAGCCGGCCGACCAGCTCGTCTACGCCTTCGTCGGGGACGGCCGCTACAACATGGGCCGCTCGCTGCTGATCATCGGCGCCATCCTCGGCGCCGACGTCCGGATCGTCACCCCCGCCGCCCTGCGTCCGCCGGACGACGTGATCGCCCGGGCCCGCGAGATCGCCGAGATCTCGGGTGCTCGGATCACGATCAGCGACGACCTCGCCGACGTCCAGGGCGTCGACGCGATCCACACCGACGTCTGGGTCTCGATGGGCGAGCCCGACGACGTCTGGGCCGAGCGCGCGAAGGAGCTCGCGCCGTTCCAGGTCAACGCGGCCCTGATGGCCGCGACCGGCAACCCGCGCGCGATCTTCCTGCACTGCCTGCCGGCCTTCCACGACGCCGGCACCACCGTCGGCGCGCGGATCGCCGCGGCGACCGGCATGCACGAGGGCCTCGAGGTCACCGACGAGGTCTTCCGCTCGCCGGCGTCCGTCGTCTTCGACCAGGCCGAGAACCGCCTGCACACCATCAAGGCCGTGCTCGTCGCGACGCTCGCATGAGCGCGACCACCGGCGCACCGCCCGACGCCGGGCCCGGAGACGCGCACCGCACCACCCGCGTGGACACCGACGATGCTGCCGGGGCCGTCGCAGTCGTCGGCGTCCCCGGCACCGCGGACGCCCTCGAATCCGTCGACCCCGAGGAGGACGCCCCGCTCCTGCTCGCCCACCTGAGCACCCGCAGCGGCGGCCTCGACGAGCGCGAGGCCGCTCGGCGCCTGCTGCAGGTCGGGCCGAACGAGATCCGGCGCGAGACCGGCCCGCCCTGGTGGCGGGCCGTGGTCGACCAGTTCGTCCACCCGCTCGCGCTGCTCCTGTGGCTCGCCGCCGGACTCTCGCTGCTCACGTCGTCCTCCGCGCTGGCGGTCGCGATCGTCGTCGTGATCGTGCTGAACGCCGCGTTCGCGTTCGTGCAGGAGCGCCAGGCGGAGCACGCCACCGAGGCTCTGCGCGACCTGCTGCCGGCGACCGCGCGCGTCCGTCGCGGCGGCGCGCTCGTCGAGGTCGCCGCGACCGACCTGGTCCCCGGCGACCTGCTGCTGCTCGCCGAGGGCGACCGGCTGTCCGCCGACGCCCGGCTGATCGCCGGCGACGTCGAGGTCGACCTCTCGCCGCTCACCGGCGAGTCGCAGCCGGTCTCCCGCAGCGCGCGGCGCACCGGTCCGCCGGCCCCGCCGCTCGAGGCCGAGGACCTCGTCTTCGCCGGCACGCTCTGCACCGGCGGCGACGGCCAGGCCGTCGTCTTCGGCACCGGGATGCACACCCAGCTCGGCCGGATCGCCGCCCTGTCGCAGACCGTCGTCGCCGAGACCTCCCCGCTGCAGCGCCAGGTCAACAGCGCCGCCAAGCTCATCGCGCTCGTCGCGATCGGTCTGGGGATCGCGTTCTTCGTCGTCGGCCACCTCGTCGCCGGGCTCAGTCTCTCCGACGCCGGCGTCTTCGCCATCGGCCTGCTCGTCGCCAACGTGCCCGAGGGCCTGCTACCGACGATCACCCTCGCCCTCGCCGTCGGCGTGCGCCGGATGGCGAAGCGGAGGGCGCTCGTGAAGAAGCTCACCGCCGTCGAGACGCTCGGCTCCACCGACGTCATCTGCACCGACAAGACGGGCACGCTGACCGAGGGCCGGATGACCGGCACCTCGCTGTGGCAGGACGGGGTGACGGTGGCGATCCCGTCGGGGACGACCGCAGGCCCGGCCCCCGACCCGACCGGCAGCGCGGCATCGTCGGGCCCCGGGTCCGGTCGCCCCGGCCGCGGAACGGGGCGGACGCCCGTGACCGCCTCGGTCACCGAGCTCCTCCGCGCCGCGGTCTTCTGCAACAACGCCACCCTCACGCCCGACGGCGACGGCTGGTCGCGCAGCGGCGACCCGAGCGAGAGCGCGCTGCTGCTCGCCGCCGCGCAGCTGGGCGTCGACGTCCCCGCCATCCAGGACGCCCGCGACCACGACCGCCTGCGCCTCTTCGCCTTCGACGCGCGCCTGAAGCGGATGGCGACGCTCGATCGCGAGGCCGTCCCCGCCCTCGACGCGGACCACAGGTCCTCCCGTACCGGTGACGCCGCCCGCGGCGCCGTGCCGGCCGCCCCCCGCATCCACGCCAAGGGCGCCCCGCTCGGCCTGCTCGAGCGCTGCACGACCGTCCGGACGTCCGACGGCGGCGAGCGCCCGCTCGACGCCGCGGGCGTCGCCGCGGTCACGGCGGCGTTCCACGCCTACGCCGCGGACGGCCTGCGCGTCCTCGGGATCGCCGGCCGCGACGCGTCCGACGTCTCCCGCGACCGCGCAGACGACCGCGACCTCGCCGAGTCGGGCCTCTGCTTCCTCGGCCTGGTCGCCATGCGCGACCCGCTGCGCCCGCAGGTCCCCGCCGCCGTCGCCGACTGCCGGCGCGCCGGGATCCGGATCATCGTCATCACCGGCGACGACGGCCTGACCGCCGGCGCGATCGCCCGCGAGGCCGGGATCGTCGACGGCGACGACGCGCAGATCGTGACCGGCCCCGAGCTCGACGCGCTGGACGACGCGGGACTCGACCGGGTCCTGCGCGACTCGCCGCACCTGATCGTGGCGCGCAGCTCGCCCGAGGCGAAGCTGCGCATCGTCGACGGCCTCCGCGCCCAGGGCCACACCGTCGCGATGACCGGCGACGGCGTCAACGACGCCCCCGCCCTGCGCCGCGCCGACATCGGCATCGCCATGGGTGCCTCCGGCACCGACGTCGCCCGCGAGGCCGCCGACATGGTCCTCACCGACGACGACTTCGCGTCGATCGTCGCCGCGGTCAAGGAGGGCCGCACGGTCTACGACAACATCCGCAAGTTCGTCGTCTACATCTTCGCCCACGCGACGCCGGAGATGATCCCGTTCCTGCTCTACGCGCTGTCGGGCGGCAACATCCCGCTCCCGCTCACGGCGCTGATGATCCTCGCGATCGACCTGGGTACCGAGACCCTGCCGGCGCTGGCGCTGGGACGCGAGCCCGCCGAGCCGGGCCTCATGGACCAGCCGCCGCGCCCGCGGACCAGCGGCATCCTCACGCGGTCGATGCTCGTCCGCGCCTGGCTCTGGCTCGGGCTGCTCGAGGCGATCCTCGTGATGGGCGGCTTCTTCTTCGTCCTGCTGCGCGCGGGTTGGTCGCCGGGCGACGCCACGGGCGCGGGCAGCGGGCTGCACCACGCCTACCTCCAGGCCACGACGATGACCTTCGCGGGCATCACCATGTGCCAGGTCGGCACGGCGTTCGCGGCCCGCACGAGCCGCGCCTCGCTGCGGCAGATCGGGCTCTTCAGCAATCCGATGCTGCTCTGGGGGATCGCGTTCGAGCTCGTCTTCGCGACGGCCCTGATCTGGCTGCCGCCGCTGCAGGACGTGTTCCACACCGCCGCCCTCGGCGTCCCCGAGGTCGCGCTCCTGCTGACGTTCCCGTTCCTCGTCTGGGGCAGCGACGAGCTGCGCCGGGGCCGCGCGCGGCGGCGGGACGACACCGCGGTCCCCGCGTAGCCCCGAGCCGTGGGGCCACGGGGCCACGGGCCGCGGGCCTGCCGACCGATCGCCCTCCTCACGGGCGGCGCGGCGACCCCGTCGCGACTCAGGCGGTCGCGGCGGCCGGCTCCGAGGCCGCCGCCTCGTCCCCCGGCGCGCGCACGGCCGTCCGGGGGACGACGAGCACGCCACAGGCGGCGTCGCGCACCAGGCGCGAGCTGACGCTGCCCAGGAGGACCCGGCGCAGGGGGCCGTAGCCGCGGGAGCCGAGGACGAGGAGGTCCTCCCCCGCCGACGCCTCGGCGATCGCGCCGGCGGGGTCGCCGCCCAGCACCTCGACGCGCACGTCCGACAGGCCGGTGAGCCCCGCCGCGGCGGCGTCGAGCTCATCGCGCACCACGCCGCGGACGGTCGCGGCGTCGTCCCCCGCGTAGGCGCCGTACCACACGGCCGCCTCGCCGACCGCCCCCAGGATCGTCAGGCGGGCGCCGGCGTCTCGGGCGATCTGCGTGCCGGCGGCCAGCGCCCGGCGCGACTCGGCCGAGCCGTTGAAGGCCACGGCGACGCGGCCGATGCGCGCACCGGCGCGGTCCGCGTACCCGGCGGCGGCCACCGCGACCGCGCACGGGGCGCCGTGCAGCGTCTGCTCCGTGACCCCGCCGACCCGGACGCGCCCGAGCCCGTGGTCGTGGCTGCCGCCGACGACGATGGCCGTCGCGGCGAGCTCGTCGGCGAGGCGGTGCAGCCCGTCGGTCGGCGAGACGCCGCAGCACGCGACGAACGACGTGCGGGGCCGGGTGCCGAACGCGGCGCGCGCGGGCCGCAGCTCCGCTTCGGCGCGGTCGCGGAGCGTCAGGCGCCACCCCGACGCCGGACTCCCGATCGCCGTCGGCGGGTTGTAGCTGTAGGCGCGGGCGACGGTCAGCTCGGCGTCGCCTGCGAGGTCCGCCAGGACGACCCCGAGCGCGAGCGCGTCGCGGCCCCCGGCGTCGTCGCTGTATCCCGAGATGATGCGCTGCGTCATGGCCTGCTCCGTGGTCTGAGGTGCTCCGACCGTATGTCGCGACGGCGGTCCCGCCATCGGCAGGGCGCCACATCGCCGTCCGTACTCTCCCGCAGTCCGCGCGCGCTGCGGACAACTACCGGTGCCCCGGCGGAGCTCACCCGGATGGCCGGTCGCGCGGGCGGTCGTAGCTTCGGGGACGACCTGGAACCCCACCCCGAGGACCCCCATGCGCCACCACTTCATCGTCGGCTTCGACGGCACCGCCGGCGGCAGCGACGCCCTCGCGCTCGCGACGACGCTGGCCGACGCCGTGCCGCAGGACGCCGTCGAGATCACCGTCGCGTCGATCACGCCCCTGCACCCCCGCGGCCGGGGCGTCCCGGGCGCCGGTGCCGGCCACGCCGACGCGGTGCGGGACGCCGCCGAGGAGCGCCTGCGGGCCGCCCGGGACGCCTGCGCCGACCGGCCCGGCGTCTCGTTCGTCGTCCGGGCGGCCACCTCGCCGGCCCACGGGCTCCAGCTCCTGGCCGCCGAGCTCGGCGCCCGCGCGATCGTCGTCGGCCGGAGCCACACCGGGCCGCTCGGGCGGACGTTCGTCGGCAGCGCGACGGAGCAGACGCTGCACGGCGCCGGCTGCCCCGTCGCCGTCGCGCCCGTCGGCTACGCCGCCGAGCAACACGAGATCGCCACCGTCGCCGTGGCGTACGACGGGTCCGACTCGGCCGCCGCCGCCCTGACGTTCGCCACCCGGCTGGCCCGCGACCGGGACGCCGTCCTGCGCCTGGTCCGCGTGAACGAGCCGCTGCCGATGGCGTACGGCGGGATGGTCGCGCCGTACCCGGTCGCAACCCTGCGGGAGGACGCGCAGGCCACGCTCGACGACGCGGCCGGCCGCGTCGTGGGACTCGCGGTCGAGACGTCTCTCCTGGACGGCAGCGCCGTGCACGCGCTGTCGCAGCCCGGCGCCGGCGCCGACCTCCTCGTCGTCGGCTCGCGGGACTTCGGGCCCGTCGGCAGGATCCTCCTCGGCGCCGTCGGCGCCCGCCTCTCCCGGCACTGCCCGACGCCGCTGATCGTCGTCCCGCGGGACGCCGCCGCGACGTCGTCCGCCGCCGCGACCGGCGCCGAGGTCGCGTCGGTCTCGTGAGCTTCCGCCGCGTCGTCGCCGGCGTCGACGGCAGGCCCGCGTCGCTCGCCGCCCTCGCGGTCGCACGGCAGCTGGCCGCCCCGGACGCCGCGATCACCGTGGCCGGGGTGGCGGTGCTGCCCGCGACCCTGGCCGTCGTCGGGGGCGTGGACGACGTCTCGTTCGCCCGGACCGTCGCCGACCAGTCGCTCGACGGCGCACGCGAGGCGCTCGCCGACCGGGCCGGCACGACGTTCGCGACGCCCGACGCGGCCGGCGTCTCGGCCGGCCTGCACGGCCTCGCGATCGAGGACGGCGCCGACCTGCTCGTCGTCGGCGCGAGCCGCCACCACGGGATCGGCGAGGTGCTGCTCGGCAACGACGCCGAGGCGACGCTCCACGGCGCGCCGTGCTCGGTGCTCGTCGGGCCGGCCGGCCCCGCGCCCGCCGCGCTGCGCCGGATCGGCGTCGCCTTCGACGGGCTCCCCTCCGGCCGCCGCGCGCTGCGGGCCGCCGCCGCGCTCGCCGCCGAGCACGGCGCGGCGCTCGAGGTCCTGGCGGTCCTCGACACGCGCCACCCCTACGCGACCTACGGGACGACGGGCGGCTACGGCGACCCGCTCCCGGACGCCCGGGAGCTCCTCGACGCCGCGGTCGCCGAGATCCGCGGCGTCGTCGCCGTCGACCCCCTCCTGCGGTCGGGCGACCCGGTGCGGGAGATCCTCGACCTCGGCCGGGACGTCGACCTCCTGGTGCTCGGGTCGCGCCGGCGCGGGGCGGTGCTCCGCGTGCTGCTCGGCGACGTCGCCGGCAAGGTCGTCCGCCGGGCGGACTGCGCGGTCCTCGTCGTGCCCGACGGCGACGCGGTGCCGGGCACAGAGTCGCCGAGGTTCGGCTGAGCGCGCAGGTCCCGGTGGCGGCCCGCGATGGCCCGCCCGCACGGGCGGGGGCGGGCACCGGCGCCGTCCACCGCGCCCGTCCGGCGCCGCCGGACGGGGCCTTGCCCATCCGCCGCGTACCCCCGGCGCCGGGCCTGCCCATCCGCCTCAGGCTCCCCCGGCCCCGAGCAGCTCCGACCCGGCCGCGGCCCCGCCGTCCCGGGCCTGGAACGCCGCCAGCCAGGCGGACAGGCGGCCGCCGGCGATCTTCGTGGGCGGCCACCACAGCGGGGTGCCCGAGACGGCGGTGCGGATCGTGCCGTCGACGTGCTCGGCGCGCAGGTACAGCGTGTCCTCGCCGTCGAGCAGCGCGGCGCGCAGCACCGGCGGGTGCGGGGCGACGGCCGACAGGTGCTCCAGACCGAGGTGCCGCGCGACGTCCTCCGCGACGGCGTCGGCCTGCTGCACCGCGAAGCCTCCCTGCTTGACGACGTGCGACGCCACGTCCCCCGCGGCCCACACGCGCCGCTCGCCGCGCACGAGGCCCCGCGCGTCCACGAGGACGAAGCCGTGGGCGTCGCACGGCAGGCCGGGCAGCGACGGACCGACCGACCGCGCGAGGGCGACGACCGCGTCGACCTCGACGGCGCCCTGCAGCGGCAGCCACAGGCGGCCCTCGTCGACGGCGTCCGGCCACGTCGACGTCGTGACCCGGACGCCCCGCCGCGCCAGGAGCGCCGACACCGCGTCCGAGAACTCGTCGCCCGCGACGGCCATCGGCCGCACCTCGGCCGTCACGACCTCGACCGCCGTCGCCCCGGCCGGCGCGGCGTGCCGCATGAGCAGCGCGAGCTCGTACGCGGGCAGCGACCACGCGACGCCGGCGGGCACCACGACCGCGAGCCGTCCGACCGTCCCGGCCCGGACGCGCGCGGTGAGCGCCGCGAGGGCGGCCTCGTCGTGCGGCGCGCCGAGGGTGATCGCGCCGGGCAGGCCCTCGCGCGGCGACGCCCCGGTCGCGAGGACCAGCGCGTCGTACGGGATCCGGCCGCCGTGCTCCGTGAGGACCGCGGACTCCGCCGCGTCGACGGCCGTCAGCCGGTCGCACACGAGGCCGGCCCCCTGCTCGGCGACGAACCGGGCCAGGTCGACCGTGCGCCCGTCGTCCCCGGCCAGGCCCGCGTACGACGAGATCGGGCGGTGGCGGAAGCGGTCGGCGGAGCTCAGGAGCGTGGTGCGGAGGGTCCCGGCCGTGCGCTCGTGCAGCGCGAGCACGACCTCGAGCGCGGCCACGCCGCCGCCCGCGACGAGGACCCGAGGACGCGGGTCGGAGGGCGTCATGCCCGTGCCCCGCGCTCGGGCGCCGCGGGACCGAGCGGCATGCGGACGTGCCGGATCCCTTCGCTGGTGGTGGCCGTCTGTGCGAGCCCCGAGGCGGTGAGCAGGTCCCGCATGTCCCGGTTGTCGGGCAGGACCTCGGCGACCAGCTCGGCGTAGCCGGCGGCGCGGGCGCCGCCGACGAGGTGCGCGAAGAGCACGGTGCCGATCCCGCGGCGGTGGTACCCGTCGGCGACCTCGAACGCGACCTCCGCGGTCCCCGCCCCGGCCGGGACGCACATGCCGTGGCCGAGGACCTCGCCGCCGTCCGCGGACAGCGCCACGACGCCGAGGCGGGGGCCGTCGGTGTCGTCGCAGCGCGCCTCCAGGGCGGCGGCCGCGGCGAGGTTCGCGCCGCCGGTGAAGAAGCGCAGCCGGCGGGCGTCGCCGGTCACGCGCTCGAGCAGGCCGAGCAGCAGCGGCGCGTCGCCGGGCGTCACGTCCCGCAGCAGGATCGCCTGGCCGTCGGGGAGCGTGTGGCACGACGGGGGCGGCCCGCCCGGATCGTCCGTCGCGGGCGGAGGCGGTGTGGCTCGGGGGACGGCGGCGGCCTTCATGACGTGCTCCTCGGGGCGTGGCGCGGCGGGACGCCGGTGCCGATGGACGCAGGCTCGCGCGGACCGTCCTCCCCGCCATCCGTGCGGCCCCCGGGCTCCGGTGCGTAGTTCGTCCCCGCCGTCCGCCGGGAACCCCGCCCGGACTGCGGGCTCCCCCGGATGGAGCCGCGCAGGCCCCGTCCTACGGTGGAGGAGCGTCACCGAACCCCCTCCGAACCGGAACCCCATGACCACGCCGCTGATCACCGAGCACCCCGACACCGAGCGCCCGATCCGCCGGGTCACCGACGCCGCCCAGGAGCGCGTCCACCACGCCGTCACGGAGCCGGCCGGCTCGCCCCGTCGAGCGCCCGCCGAGCGCTACGCCTGGGCGCTGACCCGGATCGGCCTGGGCTGGCTGTTCTTCTGGGCCTTCATCGACAAGATGTTCGGACTCGGCCACGACACGACGTCGGGGCAGGCCTGGATCAACGGCGGCAACCCGACCAAGGGCTACCTCTCCAGCGCGACCGGTCCCCTCGACGGCCTCTTCCAGGGCATGGCCGGCGGGTGGCTCGTCAACGTCCTCTTCATGGCCGGCCTGCTGGCCGTCGGCGCCGCGCTGATGCTCGGCGTCGCCCACCGGCTCGCCACCCTCGGCGGCGTCCTGCTGGTCGCCCTCATGTGGGTCTCGCACCTGCCGCCGGACTCCAACCCGTTCCTCGACGACCACCTGATCTACGCCGCCGTCCTGGTCGGCCTGCTCTTCGCCGGCGCCGACCGCACGCTCGGCCTGGGCGAGCGCTGGTCGAAGCTCGGGATCGTCCGCCGCCTGCCGCTCCTGCGCTGAGCGGGCGAAGCGCCGGCGGGCCCCTCGTACCGGTGGTCGACCTGGTTTGACGGGACGTGGTCGACCGTTCCTCGGCAGGACCGAGGGAATCACGACCACGTCCCTTCCGGACGGATCGACGGTGCGTCTCAGACCGCGGTGCCGACCAGCGCACCGATGGCGTAGGTCGCCGCCATCGCCGCGACGCCCCAGGTCAGGACCCGCACGGTCGCGGGCCGGACCGGGGCGCCGCCGAGCCGCGCGCCCGTCGTCCCCAGGGCGGCCAGCGCCAGCAACGTGACGGCGACGATCGCCACGGTGCGCGCGCCGCCGCCCAGCCCGGCGGCGAGCAGCGGCAGGGCCGCCCCCGCGGAGAACGACGCGGCCGACGACCACGCGGCCTGCAGCGGCCGGGCCCGGCGCTGCTCCTCCAGCCCCAGCTCGTCGCGGATGTGCGCACCGAGCGCGTCGCGGGCCGTCAGGGCCTCCGCGACCTCCACCGCCAGCGCCGGGGACAGGCCACGCGCCTCGTAGATCACGGCCAGCTCGCGCAGCTCGCCGTCCGGATCCGTCGCGAGCTCGCGCTGCTCGAGGCGGACGTCGGCGTTCTCGGTGTCGCGCTGCGAGCTGACGGAGACGTACTCGCCGGCGGCCATCGAGAGCGCCCCGCCGACGAGCCCGGCGACACCGGCGGTCACGACGGCGCTGCTCGATGCGCCCGACCCGGCGACGCCGAGGACGAGGCTGGACGTCGAGAGGATCCCGTCGTTGGCCCCCAGGACCGCAGCGCGCAGCCACCCGGCCCGGTGGCTCAGGTGGTGCTCCGCCTCCGCGATCGCGCCTGAGTCCATGGGCGAACGGTACGGCCTGGGGGGAGTCGCCCGCCGGCACCCGGCCACCTCGCGGGGGCCACGCGGCCGCTCACCGGCCCGGCGGCGGCCCCGGGACGCCGTCACGCCCCGAGCGCCTGCCCGATCCGCGCCGCCTGGCGCGTCAGGTGGTGGCGCTCGGCGAGGTTCGTCGCCGACAGGGCGGCGTCCGCGTAGAGGCGCGCCGCGGCCCGCAGGTCCCCCGCCTGCTCGTGCAGGTACGCCGACGCGGCGGTGTGGCGGGGCAGGCCCGGATCGACCTGCGCGAGCGCCGCGAGGCCGGCCCGCGGTCCGTCGGCCTCCCCCACCGCGACGGCCCGGTTGAGCTCCACGACCGGGCTCCCCGTGATCCGCAGCAGCTCGTCGTACCAGGAGACGATCTGCACCCAGTCGGTCTCCTCGGCGCGCGGCGCGTCGGCGTGCAGCGCGGCGATCGCGGCCTGGGCCTGGAACTCGCCGAGGCGGTCGCGGGCGAGCGCGGCCTGCAGGATCGCCACGCCCTCGGCGATCAGCGCGGTGTCCCAGCGCGAGCGGTCCTGCTCGGGCAGCGGGACGAGGACGCCGTCCGGCGTGGTGCGGGCGGCCCGCCGGGCGGCGTGGAGCAGCATCAGCGCCAGCAGGCCCGCGGTCTCCTCGTCGTCGGTCATCGCGGCGAGCTGGCGGGTCAGCCGGATCGCCTCGGCCACGAGGTCGACGTCGCCGGTGTAGCCCTCGTTGAAGACCAGGTACAGCACCCGCAGGACCGTGCCGAGGTCGCCGGGCGTGTCGAAGCGGACGTCGACGACCGTGCGCTTGGCCCGGCTGATCCGCTGCGCCATCGTCGCCTCCGGCACCAGGTAGGCGTCGGCGATCTGCCGGGTGGTCAGGCCGCCGACCGCGCGCAGGGTGAGGGCCACCGCCGAGGCCGGGCTCAGCGAGGGGTGGGCGCAGAGGAAGAAGACCTGCAGCGAGTCGTCGGTGTCCTCGGTCGGGCCGGGCGTCCGCTCGAACTCGACCCGCTCCTCCCGGTCCCGCCGCGAGGACGCGGACCGGTGGGCGTCGAGGAACTTCCGCCACGCGACCGTGACCAGCCAGCCCTTCGGATCGTCGGGGCGGTGCTCCGGCCAGCTCAGCGCCGCCTGGAGCAGCGCCTCCTGCACGGCGTCCTCGGCGGTCGCGAAGTCCACTCCGCGATGCACGAGGACGCCGAGCACGGCGGGCGTCAGCTCCCGCAGCAGCAGCTCGCCCATGACCAGCTCCGCCCGCTCGGGTCAGTCGGCGAACTTGGGGCCGGCGTTCAGGAACGGGCGCAGCTCGAGCCACTCGTGGATCGGCTCGCCGTTCGCGCCGGGGGCGGCCGACAGCTCGCCGGCCAGCTCCAGCGCCCGGTCGTAGGAGTCGACGTCGATGACCATCCAGCCGGCGATCAGGTCCTTCGTCTCCGCGAACGGCCCGTCCGTGATCGGCGGCTTGCCGCCGCCCTGGGACCGGACCCAGGTGCCCTCGGGCGACAGCGCCTCGCCGCCCGCGTACTCGCCGGTCTCCTTGAGGCGGTCGGCGAAGTCGCGCATGTACTGGACGTGGTCGTCGACCTCCTGCGGCGTCCACTCGGACATCGGGACGTTGTTCACGTGCTCGGGGGCGCCGCGGTAGTGCTTGAGGAACAGGTACTTGGCCATGGTGGTTCTCCTTCGGTGTCGTGCGGTCGGGATCGCCGCATCTGTCCCTGGGACGGAGCCGCCGGGACGTTCTCGACATCGTCGGCGACATCTTCATGGAGAACCTGCGGTCGCGCCACCGCACGCCCCGCCGCGCGGGTCGCCCGCTCAGGCCGCCAGCGCGGCCGCCCCGAGCGCCAGGATGCGGTGCTCGTCCCGGACGATCTCGTGCCGCTCGACCTGCGGCTCGTCGCGCCAGACGACCTCGTCGGGCGCCAGCTCGGCGCGGTCGCGGGCGGCGCGCTGGTCGCTGGCGATCATCCACGCCTCGTTGTCCCACAGCGTGACGCCGGTGACGCACCCTCCGGGTCGGTCGACGAGGACGAACCGGTTCAGGCACCCGGACTCCTCGCCGGCGGCGGGCAGCAGCCCGCCCTCGAGCGCGTCGATCGTGGGCTGGATCCGCGCCGGATCGAGACCGTGGAAGCGATGGAAGCTGACGAACATGGGAGTTCCTCCTGGGTGTCCCCTGAACGTACGCCTGCCCGGCCGGCAGATGGGGACTTCTCGCGCGCGGGCCGGCGCGACATCCACGACCGCGGAGGACGTGTCGTGCGACCCCGGGGTGTTGCGGCCCTGGGGCGCCCCCGTGCGTCCGGTCGCACGTTCGGCGGCCGCGATCCCGGGTAGCCCCCAGGGAATGCCATTGGAACACCAGGACGAGCGCGAGACCGTCGCGGCCAAGCGCGAGAACCGTGGAGCCCACCACGAGGGTCCCGACTCCCCCACGCAGCTGCGGTCGACGAAGAAGGCGACGCTCGAGCGGACGTTCTCGGAGTTCCAGGCGGACAACATCACCGACTGGGCCGCGGCGCTGACCTACTACAGCGTGCTGGCGGTCTTCCCGGCGATCATCGCGCTGGTGTCGATCGTCGGCCTGGTCGGCAGGTCGGCGACCGACGCGCTGCTGGAGAACATCCGGGACATCACGCCGGGGCCGGCCCGCGACATCCTGACGTCGGCCGTCGAGAACATCGCGGGATCGCAGGGGCAGGCGGGGGTCGCGTTCGTCATCGGCCTGCTGCTGGCGCTGAACTCGGCGTCGGGATACATCGCCGCGTTCACGCGGGCGTCCAACGCGATCTACGAGGTCGAGGAGGGGCGGCCGATCTGGAAGCTCAAGCCGCAGCAGATCGGCATCGTGCTCGTCCTGATCCTCGGGCTCGTGCTGATCGTCGTCGGCGTCGTCGTCACCGGGCCGCTGGCGACGGAGGCCGGCAAGGTGATCGGCGTCGACAGCGACGCGGCCGTGCTCGTCTGGGACATCGCGAAGATCCCGGTGATCCTGCTGATCGTCTCCGGGATGTTCGCGTTCCTCTTCAAGGCGACCCCGAACGTCAAGCAGCCGGGGATCAGGTTCTTCTCGCCCGGCGGCGTCGTGGCGCTCGTCCTGTGGATCCTCGTGACCGCCCTGTTCGCGCTCTACCTCGGCACCGTCGCGTCGTACAGCAAGACCTACGGCTCGCTCGGCGGCGTCGTCGCGTTCCTCGTCTGGATCTGGCTGACGAACGTCGTGATCCTCTTCGGCGCCGAGTTCAACGCCGAGCTGCAGCGCTCCCAGCAGATCGAGGCCGGCGAGACGACGTCGCTCGACGAGCCGTTCCTCGAGCCGCGCGACGTCAGCAAGCTCGAGAAGCAGGCGCGGAAGGGGCGCGCGGACGACGACGCGGACCGGCGAGGCGACGACGGCACGGAGACCGCGTCGGAGGACGAGGCCGACCGGCGCACCCGCGAGGACGGCGATCGTGCGTCCGGCGCGGCCATGACGCCCGCGCGCGAGCCGGTGGCGCGCGCCGCCGCCCCGGCCGGACCCGTCGTCGAGCGCCGCACCGTCCGCCCGCGGCTCGAGCGCCTGCGCCGGATCGTCGGGAACGACCGCGGACCCGGTCCGCGCTGACCGCCCGCCGGCGCCGGGTAGCGTCGGGCGCATGACGCGGATCGTGGTCCTCGACGACTACCAGGGCGTGGCGCTCGGCCTCGGCGGCTGGGACCGGCTGCCGCCCGGCTGCGAGGTCGTCGCGATCGACCGCGCGCTGCCGGACACCGACGAGCTCGTCGCGGCCCTCGAGGGTGCGGAGGTCGTGATCGCGATGCGCGAGCGCACGCGCTTCGACGCCGAGCGGCTCGCCCGGCTGCCCGACCTGCGGCTGCTCGTGACGACCGGTATGGCCAACGCCTCGATCGACCTCGAGGCCGCGACCGGCGCGGGGATCACCGTCAGCGGCACCCGCGGTCGCGGGGGCGCGACGCTCGAGCTGACCTGGGGCCTGATCCTCGCCGTCGCACGCTCGATCCCGCAGGAGGACGCGAACGTCCGCGCCGGCGGCTGGCAGTCCACGGTCGGCCTGGAGCTCGACGGGGCGACCCTCGGGATCGTCGGGCTCGGCCGTCTGGGCGCCGCGATGGTCCCGGTGGCCAGGGCCTTCGGGATGGAGGTCGTCGCCTGGAGCCAGAACCTCACGCCCGAGCGCGCCGCCGAGGCCGGCGTCCGCGCCGTGACCAAGGAGGAGCTGTTCTCGACGGCCGACGTCGTCAGCATCCAGTACAAGCTCGGTCCGCGCAGCGTCGGCCTCGTCGGCGCCGCGGAGCTCGCCCTGATGCGGCCGACGGCCTACCTCGTCAACACCTCGCGCGGCCCGATCGTCGACACCCCGGCCCTGCTCGACGCTCTGCACGCCGGGAGGATCGCCGGCGCCGCGCTGGACGTCTTCGACGAGGAGCCGCTGCCGGTCGACCACCCGCTGCGCAGCGCGCCGCGGACGGTCCTCTCGCCGCACCTCGGCTACGTCAGCGGGGCCAACTACGCGGTCTTCTACCGCGACGCGGTCGACGACGTGCTGGCGTACCTCGACGGGACGCCGGTGCGGGTGCTCGAGGCGGCGTAGCGCGGGCGCGGCGCCGCCCCGGTCGGGCCCTCGCACCGCCGGGACGTCCGGTCCCCGCGGGCGGCGCGGTCGACCACCGCCGCGGCGCCACCCGTCCGTCAGGTCCCGCCTCGGTGCCGCTCGACGAGCACCTCGCCGCCGCGATCGGGAACGACGACGAGCAGGCTCCGGCGGGCGCGCTCGGACGCCGGGCGGACGGGCCGCAGCCGCAACTCGGCGGCGGCGCGCAGGACCTCGCGCAGCTCCAGCTCGGCGAACGGGGCGCCGGCGCAGCGCCGGACCCCGCCGCCGTAGGGGATCCACGGCCGCGGGTCGAGGTCCGGGTCCTCCAGCCAGCGCTCGGGGCGGAAGGCGCCGGCCTGCGGCCAGAGGTCCTCGCGGCGCATCGACAGCCACAGGCAGGCCGCGACCTGCGTGCCGGCCGGGACGCGGTGGCCGGCGATCGTCACCGGCTCGACCAGCAGCCGCGGGGCGATCGTCAGCGCGGGCCGGACCCGCAGGACCTCCTTGACGACGGCGTCGAGGTAGGCGGGGTCGCCGCCGCGCATCCGGTCCTGGACGTGCGGGTGGCGGGCGAGGCGCTCGAAGGCCCAGGCGAGCGTCGCGGCCGAGCTGTCGTGGCCGCCCATCAGGAGGGCGACGAGCTGGTCCCGGACGTGGCGGTCGGTCGTCGGGACGCCGTCGTGGTCGCGCTGCTGCAGCAGGACGTCGATGACGGCCTCGCCGCGCGGCCCGGCACGGCGATCCGCGATGAGTCCCAGGAGCATCGCGTCGAAGCGCTCGACGGCCAGGCGGAAGCGACCCCAGGGGCTCCGCGGGCCCAGGTCCTTCTGTACGACGGCCATCGCCAGCATTCGCGGCAGGCTCCGGACGTCGTCCAGCGTCTCGTCGATGGCGCGGCGCAGGTGGACGACGTCGTCGCCGTCGGCCGCGCCGAAGACCACGCACAGGATGATCTCCAGCGTCAGGTGCCGCGAGCGCTCCAGCGTGTTCACCCGGCCGTGCCACCGGCCGAGCTCGCGCTCGGCGAGCTCCGCGATCATCGGCGCCAGCGGCCGCATCGCGGCGCCGTGGAACGGCGCGCCCATCAACCGGCGCTCGCGCAGGTGCGGGTCGCCGTCGAGCACCAGGATCGAGTCCGCCCCGGCGAACGGCCGCAGGAACTCCCAGCTCTGTCCCGCCGGCGCGACCCTCGGGTCCAGGCGGAAGATCTCGCGGACGGCGTCGGGGTGCGAGAACAGCACCATCGGCTCCGGCGTCCAGTACGTCCGGATCGTGACGGGGTCGCCGAACCGCCGGTGCGTGCGCTGCAGGAACGCCCCGGGGCGGGCCATCCAGGCGAGCGTCTGCCAGAGCGCGGGTGCCCGCGGGCCGGGCGGCAGCTCCGTCCCGCGGCGCAGGAGCCCGGAAGGCCGGGGGCCCGTCGCCGGGATGCCGTCTGCCGTGCCGTGCGCCACGTGCCGACCCTAGGCCAGGACGGACCGCCCGGGGCGGCGATGCCCCGGCCCCCTCACCGCGCGGGCCCGATCTGGGAAGGTCGACGCATGGGGATCGAGATCGAGCGCAAGTTCCTGGTCGACGCCGACCCCGCCGAGCAGGGGCCGTCCGTCACCGCCGTACGGGCCTGGGCGATCCGGCAGGGCTACGTCACCCCGGCAGGCTCCGACCCGGAGGTCCGGGTCCGGCACGCGCGGCTCGTCGCCGTCCGGACCGGTGAGCCCGCGGACGGCGCGGTCGTCCGGCAGCTCACGACGAAGGCGTCGTCGGGCGACGGGCAGGGCGCGGTCACGCGGGTCGAGGTCGAGGTCGCGATCGACGAGGAGGAGTTCCGCGAGCTCTGGGACGTCACCGCGGGGCGCCGGGTCGAGAAGCTCCGGACGGAGTACGCCCTCGACGACGCGGCGGGGCGGCGGATCGCGTTCACCGTCGACCGCTTCCACGGCGTCCTCGGCGGCCTCGAGCTCGCCGAGATCGAGTTCGAGGACGGCGACGCGGCGCGCGCGTTCGTGGCGCCCGCGTTCCTCGGCGCCGAGGTGAGCGACGACCCGCGGTACCGCAACGCCGAGCTGGCCGGCGCGATCGCGCCGCCGTCCGGCCCGCCGCCCGTGCACGACGACGGGCAGGCGGCGGCCGCGGCGGCCGCGGCACCCGCGGAGCCGCCCGCCGGCGACGCCGCCGGGTTCGCGCCGCCCGGCACGGGGCAGCAGGAAGGCATGGCCTACAGGATCGCCCCCGACGAGCCGCTCGGCGAGGGTCTGCGGCGCAGCGCCCGCGACCAGCTCGAGGGGGCGGTCGACGCGCTCGAACACAGGTACGCGACCGACCCGGGCAAGGCGATCCACGACGCGCGCAAGCGGATCAAGAAGACGCGGGCGCTGCTGCGCCTGGCGCGCCCCGCCGTCGGCCGCGAGGTCGCGCGCCGCGAGAACGCCGCGCTGCGCGCCGCCGCGGCGACGCTCTCCGCCGCCCGCGACGCCGACGTCCTCGTCCAGACCGTCGACGACCTGGCGACGCGGTACGCCGGCCACCTCCCGTCGACGACGTTCGAGATCGTCCGCCACGAGCTCGGCGATCCCGGCGAGGAGCGCGCCACCCCGCCGGTCGCCGACGCACTCGACGGGCTCCGCGCCGTGCTGGGCCGGGTCGACTCGTGGCCGCTCGCCGGCGCGACCGACGCCGACGTGCTGGCCGGCGAGGGCGTCGCGTACGCGGCCGGACACGGCGATCTCCCGAAGCCCGGGACCCGGCCCACAGCGGAGGAGCTCCACGACTGGCGCAAGCGGGTGAAGGACCTCTGGTACCACCAGCTGCTGCTGCGGAGCGCCTGGCCGGCGGTGCTCGAGGCCCAGGCCGAGGAGGCCCACCACCTGTCCGAGGTCCTGGGCGACGACCACGACCTCTCGGTGCTGCGCGACCGACTCACCGGCGCGCCGCTCGACGATCCGGCCGCCGACGTCGACGGGCTGCTCGAGCTGATCGACCGGCGGCGCGGCGAGCTGCTGGACGAGGCGGTCGGGCTCGGCCGCCGGGTCTACGCGGAGAAGCCGGCGGCGCACGCGAAGCGCCTGCGCCGCTACGTGCGGGCGTGGCAGGCGTCCGCCGCCTGATGTTCCGCAAGGAGGACGAAGGCCGCGGCGGCCCGGTGTAGCTGCGGCGCCGCCGCGGCCCGCCCCGTGGACCGCGGTCACTTCTTCGCGTCGACCGCCTTGCGCAGCTCGTCCTTGGTCATCGTCGAGCGGCCGTCGACGTCCAGGTCCTTGGCCTCGTTGTAGAGCTGGTCCTTCGTGCGCCCCTTCGGGCCGTTCTTCCCGGACCGCTCGCCCCCGCGCTGACCGGGGCTCTTGTCCTCCGTCGACGACTTCGACGACTCCTGGGACTCACCGTGCTGCGCGCGCTCCTTGTTGACGGTGCGCGCCGCGATCTCCTCGGCCGTGGACTCGCTCTTGCCCTGGTCCTTCACGGACTCCTTGACCTGCTCGTACTGCCGGGCGCGCTTCGTCCCGGGCTTCACCCCGTTGGGCGGCATGGTGCTCTCCTGTTCGGTGGTGGACGCGACCCCGGACGGCGGCGCCGGCCGGGCATGGCCGCCGGGTACCCGCTGCGGCGGAGCGGATGCATCCCCGCCGTCCCGCCGTGGCGGGCGCGAGCGGCGGCGGACCCGTCCTGATCAGTCGGCGAGGAACTCCAACAGCGCGCGGTCGAACTCCTCGGCGTGGCTGACGTCCGCCCCGTGTGGCGCGTCGGCGATGACGTGCAGACGGCTGTCGGCGAGTGCCGCGTGCGTGCGCTTGCCGGAGCCCCCCGGTGTCGTCGACGTGCAGGTCCATGTCCTCGAAGATGCCGTGGTGGGCGGTGATCTCGGTCGTGCGGCCTCCGGTCGGTTCGGGTCCGGGGCGGGCCGGTGGACGCGCCGTCGGGCCGTGGGTACCCAGCAGCGGGGAAGGCACGCGGCGGTTCAGCCGTCTCGCAGCACGCGCAGCCGTCGCAGCCCCTGGTCGGTGGTGCCCTCGACGAAGCCGCCCACGGCGACGAACTCCCGCAGGTAGCGGACGATCTCCGCGCTGACGCGTTCGCCGGGGGCGAGCACCGGGATGCCGGGCGGGTACGGCGTCACGAGCTCGGCGGAGATCCGGCCGATCGCCGCGTCGGCGTCCACGAGCTCCGCACGTCCGAAGAACGCGTCGCGTGGCGTCGTCGCCTGCGCGGTCCGCAGCGCCGCACGGCTCGGCCACGGACCGACACCGGTCCCGGACCGGCCTCGGCCCTGCGTGTCGACGAGGTCCCGCAGCGCGCGCACGAGCCGGTCGACCTCCTCCTCGCCGTGGGCGAACGTCACCAGCGCCATGATCCGCCGGTGGTCGGCGAGCTCGAGGTCGATCTGCCGCTCGTCCCGCAGCCAGTCGTCGGCCGCATAGCCGGTCAGACCGATTCCTTCCGTCTCGATCAGGACGTGCGTGGGGTCGACCCCCGCGACGCCGGGCAGCCGCCCGAACCGCTCGACGGGGACCACGGGCAGCTCCGGCACCTCGGCGGCAAGCCGCCGGCGGAGGGCATGCGCGGAGCGGACCGCGCCCTCGAGCAGCGCTTTGCCCTCGCGGACGAACTGCCGCCGCGCGCCGTCGATGCTCGACAGCAGCAGCGTCGAGACGCTCGTGGACTCCTCGAGCTCGAAGCAGAGCTGCAGCCGCTCGGCGTCGATCCGATCGGAGCCGACGGAGAGGACCGAGGTCTGCTGGAGTCCGGTCAGCGACTTGTGGACCGAGCCGATGACGAGGTCGGCGCCCTGCCGGAGCGCCCCCTCCGGCAGATCCGGATGGCCCGACAGCGCGTAATCGAGCCCCCACGCGTCGTCGGTCACGAGCGGGACGCCGCGGTCGTGGCAGGCGTCCGCGATCGCCGCGACGTCCGCCGCGGTCCCGTAGTAGGACGGCGTGAAGATCATCGCCGCCCGGGCGTCCGGGTTGGCGTCGAGCGTCGCCGCGACGTCTTCGGCGGTCGGCCCGAGGGCGACCTCTAGGTCATCGTCGTACACCGGGTCGACCCAGGCGGGCCGGGCGCCCGAGAGCACGAGACCGGCGATCGCGGACTTGTGGCCGTTGCGGGCCATGACGATCGTCTCGCCGGGCCCCGCGACAGTCATGATCGCGACCCGTGCCGACATCGACGAGCCGTTCGTGGAGAAGAGCGTCTGCCGGGCCCCGACGGCCTCGGCGAACAGCTCCTGGGCCGTCGACTGGACGTGCCACGCGCGGTTGCGCGTGTCGACGCCGTGGCCGAGCGGCAGGTCGTAGCGGGCGGTGTCCGGTCCCGTCCAGCGGGCGAACTCCGGGCGGACCGTGCGCCCGCCGGAGTGGGCCGGGATGGAGAACGCCACCCGGTCCTGCGCCAGGTACGCCTCCATCGCGTCGGCGATGGGGACCGTGTCCTGGTCGTGTGCGACGGGGCTCCGGAGCCGGCCGTCCTTGTCGATGCCCACTGGTCCTCCTCGGGGTCGGTGGCGGTCGGCCGAACGGTAGCCAGCCGTGCGGGCGGACGGACCGAGCAGAGGCGGTTCCGAATCCGCGATCGTCGCGGCCCGACCGCTCCGCGGGACCGCCTGACGACCAGGCGCGGCGGCCACGGTCCCGCGGCCGCCGTGCCTACGGTCCGTCGAGGTCGAGGTCGACGTCGTCGGACGCGACGACGTCGGCCCGCATGTTGCGGGCCATCATCTCGAGCGCCGCGTCGGCGAGGTCCCGGTCGATGTGCGCCACCGCGTCCCGCGGCACGACGACCTGGAAGTGCCGGATGTACGCGTCGAGCGCGGAGTAGAGGATGCACTGCTCCGTCACCTGGCCGACGAGGACGAGGCGGCCGGCGCCCATCGTCTCGAGCAGGTACTCGAGCGGCGAGCCGTAGAAGACGGAGTGCCGCGCCTTGATCACCAACGGCGCCCCGGCGCGCGGAAGGATCCCCTCGAGGTCCTCGTCCGGGAGTCCCGCCCGCGCCAGGTCGGTCAGCTCGTCGCGCCCGGCGTCCCAGCGCCCGTGGTTGTCGTTGACGTGGAGGACGGGGACGTCGGCGTCGTCCGCCGCGGCCGCGAGCCGGCGGATGGGTCCGAGCACGGTCCGCGCGCTCTCGCGCAGGGGTTCCCCGTCCGGATGGTCGTAGTCGTTGAGCATGTCGACGATCAGCAGCGCGGTCCGCTCGCCGCGTCCGATCGGCGCCCGGGGGTCGTCGGCTCCGAGGCCTTCCATGCGGTCGTCGGTTCCCCCCTGGCGGGCTCCGAAACCACGCCGCGGCCGCCGTACGAGGCGGTGCACGCCGGGCGCCGTTCCGGGTAGCACGCAGGCACGATGGACTTCCACAACCTCTACGCCCATGGGTTCGCACGCGTGGCGGCCTGCACCGGCCGTGTCGCGATCGCGGATCCGGCCGCCAACGCCGACGCGATCCTGCGCCGCTGACCGTGCCGTGACTGTCCTTCGCCCTGCCGCTGCCCGTCCGCTGCGCCGTGGTGCTGGGCGAGCCGCCCGACGTCACGGCGGCCCTGGGTCGTCCGCCGCAGGACGACCGGAAGCGCGGCGTCGTGTGGGAGGCCGCCCGCCGGCGGGACCGGGAGGCCGTCGCCGCGGCGCGCCGGTTGCGGGGGCGGGACGGGCGGTGAGCAGCGGTCCGGTCTCGGCCCGCACCCCGACGCTGCCGGACGTCAACACCACCTCGCCGCTCTGTGCCTCGCTCGCAGCTCCGGCTCGAGGTCGCTGTGGTCCGCGGCCGCCGTTCGCGAACCTCGAGCTTCCGTCGTCCTGCAGTCAGGAGCTGGGGACCCGTCCGGCCGCTTCCGCCGTGGCCGCGGCGACCTCGAGCGCGCCGCACGACTCGGCCCGGCCCGGCGACCCGACGGAGGAGCGGTCGTTCACGAGCGCTCCGTCCCCAGGACGCGGGGCCGGCGCGGCGGCGAGCCGGCCGGGACGTGGTCTCGCCGCGTCGGATCGTCACCGGCCTTCGGCAGCAGCGTCCGCGTCCTCCTCGGCGGCGTTCGCGCGACTCGCCAGCCACGCGAAGCCCGCCAGCGCTGTGTCGTTGACCGCGCCGATCGCGCCGGCCGCTGCCACGACCCGTGCCGTCCGCGGCGACGCGACGTGCAGACCGAGCAACCCGAGCCCGACCCACGACCCCGTGCACCGCGCGCAGGAGAGCAGCTCGCGCAGGCGGAAACGACTCGGCGGCTTCGCCAGGTCACGGGCGGAAGGGCGCTCCGGTCTCGACGAGCTCCCGCCCGCGCTCGTAGTCCTCGTCGCGATCGTGCGTCAGCACCCCGACGAGCACGCCTGCGCGGCCGTAGCGCGCCGTGAACGTGCCGGCGCCGTGGTCCTCGACGACGACGGCGTCGAAGCCGTCGCCCCAGGCGACCTGCTTGAGCGTGCGGTCCCCGAGCGACGACCAGAACCCGGGCGCCTGCGCCCACGACTCGGTCGCCCCCGCGGCGTTGGCCCCGGCGATCCGGCCCATCGCGAGCGCCTCGCCCCAGTGTTCGACCGCGAGCCGCCGACCGGCCGCCGCGTTCTGTGCGAGCGCGACGTCCCCGGCCGCCAGGACGTCGGACGTCCGCGTCCACATCCCCGCGTCGGCCAGGACCCGGCCGTCCCGGGTCGGGATCCCGGCGGCCACGGCGAGGTCGGCCCGCGGCGCGTGTCCCGTGGCGAGGAGCACGACGTCGGACTCGAGACGCCCGTCCGCGGTGACGACGACGCCGTCCGGGTCGAGACGCTCGACCGCCGTCCCGAGCCGGAGCGTCACGCCCTCGTCCACCAGCCACGCGGCGATCCGGCGGCCGACATCGGCGCCCAGGCGCGACTTCTGGGGCAGCGCCTCCGGTGCGACCAGCGTCACGGCGGTCCCGCGGCGGGCGATCGACACCGCGGCCTCGCACCCGATGAAGCCGGAACCGACCACCACCGCCGCCGCGGACGAGGCCGCAGCGCCGCGCAGGTCGGTCGCCTGGTCCGCCGAGCGCACGACGTGGACGCGCCGGCCGGATCCGGACCCCGTCTCGGCGAGCGCCGCGCCGGCCCCGTCGATCGGCGGCGTGGCGACCGCGGAGCCCGTCGCCAGGACGCAGCGGTCGTAGCCGACCGTCGTGCCGTCGGCGAGGCGCACGACGTGCGAGCCGGGATCGATCGCGATCGCCGCCTTCCCGGGCAGGACCTCCACCGCGCGGTCCGCGTACCACCCCGGGCCGGAGATCGGCAGGTCGTCGGCCGACGACGCCCCGCGCAGGAAGTCCTTCGTCAGGGGCGGCCGCTCGTACGGCAGCCGGCCCTCGTCGCCCAGCAGGACGACGCGGCCGTCCCCGCCGGCGTCGCGGTAGCCCTCGGCCGCCGAGCGGCCGGCGGGCCCCGCCCCGACGACGATCAGCGCGGCGTGCACGCGGACCCCCCGATCGATCCTGCACCTCGCGCACCCGACAGCATGCGCCCCGGGTGCCCCGCGGGCCTCCGTCCAAACGCCGTAGGTCGCGGGCACCGGCGTTCGAGCAGGTGGCAGGGGCCCGGACGGTGGCGCGCCCCGGGATCGCGACGGCATGGCGTCGACGCCAGCGCGACGGCCTCCACGCAGGCGCGTCCCGCGATCGGGTCATGGCCCGCCGCAGACCGGGTAGCGACGGATCACACCGACCGATCGGAGACCCCATGACCCCCACCTCCACCAGCACGACCAGCCCCGCACCCGCCTTCCGCGCGGACGAGGCGCTCGCCGACCGCCTCCAGCGCGTGCACGTCGAGCTCATCGACCTGCACCTCCAGGGCAAGCAGGCGCACTGGAACGTCGTCGGCCGCAACTTCCGCGACCTCCACCTGCAGCTCGACGAGCTCGTCGCGGTCGCCCGCGGGTTCTCCGACGACCTCGCGGAGCGGATGCGCGCCCTGTACGTGACGCCCGACGGGCGGCCGGGTACGGTCGCCGAGCAGTCGAGCCTGCCGCCGTTCCCGGCCGGCGAGGTCGACACCGCCGAGACCGTCGACCTCATCACCGGCCGGATCTACGGCGTCTGCAGCACGATCCGCGAGGTCCACGACGACGTCGACGAGGCGGACCCGACGACGGCCGACCAGTTCCACGGGTTCCTGGAGCGGTTCGAGCAGCTCGCCTGGATGGTCTCGGCCGAGAACCGCGTGGCGGACCGCACCGACCCGCGGCCGATCCACGAGTAGCCGGGCCGCGTGCCGACCACGGACGACCGACCGCTCCCTCCCGGGCCCGCCGCTGAGGGCCGGGTCTGCGAGGCCACCGGCGCGCGACCGTCGCCTCCAGGAACGGGCCGACGCCCGTCCCCCGGAGCTCCTGCGCGACCGCCTCGACGCGGTCGTCCTCCGCCGCCATCACGAGGTCGAAGTCCTCGCTCGCGAAGACCCGGGCCAGCTCGTGGCCGATGCCCGCCGTCGCGCCCGTCACCACCGCGAGGCGCCGCATGCCCCCGGTCCCGCCGTCGTGCTCCTGGTCAAGGGCGTCGTCCATCTGACGCACCATCGCGTCGGACATGGTGGCGCGCGGCGGGGGAAGTTCCTCGTCACGTCGTCGGTCGCCGGCCTGCTGCCGGGCCCGTACTACGCAACGTACGCGGCGTCGACGTCCTTCGTGCAGTCCTTCTCCGAGGCGTTGCGCCACGAGCTCGAGGTCACGGGAGTGGCCGTCACCGCCCTGCAGCCGGGGCCCGTCGACACGAGTTCTTCGACCGCGCCGACATGGACGGCACCCAGGCCGCCAAGGGCCCGAAGAGCGACCCCGCGGATGTCGCGAAGGCCGGCTACGACGCTGCAGAACGGTGACGACCACGTGGTGGTCGGTGCCGGCGGCACGCTGCTGAGCCTCGCCTCGAAGGTCCTCCCCGACCCGCTGAAGGCGGAGCTCCACGGGTCGATGGGCAAGCCGGGCGACGACGCCTGAGGACGACCCGGCCCGCCGGGGCCGGGCCGGCTCGCCTCGGGGCCCCGCGCCCGGCGCCCGCGGCGGCCGGGTACGCGGGGTCGTCGGCTCAGGCGGCCAGCGAGGCCGGCTCGTCGGACGCACCGACGTACTCGCTCATCCGCTCGATCGCGCCGCTGATGATGCGGGAGACCTGCATCTGCGACACGCCGATCTCCTCGGCGATCTCGCGCTGCAGGCGCTCCTCGTTGAAGCGCATGTCGAGGACACGCCGCTCGCGGGCGGTCAGCGCCGTCATCGCCTCCTGCAGCGTCACCTCGGCCTCGACCTGTTCGTATCCCGGCTCGGGCGACCCGTGGACCTCGGCGAGGTTGCGAGCCTCGCCCGCCGGCGCGTCCATCGAGAGCGCGCGGTAGGACTGGCCGGCCGATCGGGCCTCGCGGATGTCCGTCACGGTCGTCTGCAGCTCGTCGGCGAGGTCGTCGTCGGTGGGCTCGCGGCCCGTGTCGGCGACGACGGCCCTGCGGGCGCTCTGGACCTTGGCGTCGAGCTCCTGCAGCGACCGGGGGACGTGGACGGCCCAGGTGTGGTCGCGGAAGTGCCGGCGGATCTCGCCCTGGATGTTCGGCGCCGCGAACGACACGAACCGGTGCCCGGCCTCGAGGTCGAAGCGGTCGATGGCCTTGACCAGGCCGATCGTCCCGGCCTGGACCAGGTCCTCCATCTCCTCGCCACGGCCGGAGTACTTCCGGGCCATGGACTTCACCAGCGGCATGCACCGCTCGGCGAGCTCCTCGCGGGCGAACAGGTCGCCGTCGCGGTGGTAGCGGGCGAGCAGCTCCATGTCGATCTGCTCACGTCGGGAAACCTCATGCAGCATGAATGCACCTTTGATCAGGCGGTTCTCATTCCGGGCGGCCCGCTGGTGACGATCTCTTCGACGTCACCCATGGCACCGCGCCTGCTGTATCTGCGTCAGCGACCTTCGCCGGGAAGACTCCCGGAGGCGATGACCGTGGAGCGCGGTCCCGGGGGGACGGGACGTCGTTCCATCGATCTCGCGCCTGCGACTGTCGCTGCGCACCCTCCACATAACCACATCGCGCGTGCGCCTTGCAAGCACGTTCCGGCGCCTTGGACGCCGGGCCGGGCGACCCCGCCGATCGTCGTCCACGAGGGTGCATCCATCCGGGCATCCCGGTCGTTCTCACCATGAAGGGCCTGCCACGGCCGGGGCGCCCAACGCCTGTCGCCGTCGCCGTCGGGCCCGCCATGCGACAGGATCGGGGCCGTGACCGACACGCAGCGATGGCTCGAGCGCGTGGACGTCCGGCCGGAGGCGACGCCGCCCGCGCTCGCCGGCCTCGTCCGCGGGATCTCCGCGGTGCCGGCCGACGAGCTCACCCGCAACGACCCGGCGGCGACGGTCGTCGCCGCGCGCCAGGCCGCGGTGCTCGTCCTCCTCGCCACCGACGGGCCGCACGGCCCCGACGTCCTGCTGCAGCAGCGGGCCGGGACGATGCGGACGCACGCCGGGGAGGTCTCGTTCCCCGGCGGCTCGCGGGAGTCCGTGGACCGGGGTCCCGTGGACACGGCGCTCCGCGAGGCCGTCGAGGAGACCGGCCTGGGTCCCGCGGGGGTCGACGCGCTGGCCGTCCTCCCCCGCGTCCACATCCCGCCGTCGCGGTTCGACGTCACCGCGGTGCTCGCCCACTGGCGGGTGCCGTCGCCGGTGCTGGCGGTCGACGCGCGCGAGACGGAGCGCGTCATGCGCGTCCCGCTGGCCACCCTCGCCGAGCCCGCGCACCGGTTCCAGGCCACCATCGACGTCCGCTGGCGAGGCCCCGCGTTCACCGTCGACGGCGCCGTGGTCTGGGGCTTCACGGGCGAGATCCTCGCCGCGATCCTCCGGCTCGGCGGCTGGGAGCGGCCCTGGGACTCCGGGACCGTCGTCGAGCTCGACACGCTGTGACCCCGCGCCGCGATCCCCTCCCGACCCACGTCCCGCGGACCGTCGCCGTCGTCCTCGCGGCCGGCGAGGGGCGGCGCTTCGGCGGTCCCAAGCAGCTCGCCCCGCTGCACGACCGCCCCCTGCTGCGCCACGCGCTGGACGCCGTCCTGGGGTGCGACGCGGTCGACGCCGTGGTGGTCGTCCTGGGCGCGCGCCACGAGGAGGTCCGCGCGGGCGTCGACCTCACCGGCGTGCGCGTCGTGATCAACGATGCGTGGGCGTCCGGGCCGACGGGCTCGCTGCGCGCGGGGGTGCGGGCCGCGCGCGACGACGGGGCCGGGACGATCGTCGTGACCCTCGGGGACCAGCCGCTGCTGCGATCCGCCGACGTCGCCCGGGTGCTCGCCGTCCCGGCCGACGCGGCCCGCGCCGTGCACGACGGGCGGCCGGGCCATCCCGTCGTCGTCCGCGGGGCCCTCGTGACGCCGTTCGTCGACGCCACCGGGGACGACGAGCGCCGCGCGCTCCTGCGCGCCGTCGCCGTCCCGGTCGAGGTCGACGGCGGCCCGGACGTCGACACGCCGGCCGACCTCGACCGCGTCCGAGCCGTCGGCTGACGGGATCCCGTCGCCCGGTCGACCGAGGCCCCGGGGCGGATGCGTCGGCGGCGCCGCCGCATCCGTGCGTCCCGGCCGGCCCGAGGGCGAACGCCGCCGGCCCGGCCCTACTTGTGCGTCATCGCGAGCACCCCGACGACGATCGCCGCCAGGCAGACCAGCCCGCACGCGACGACCACCGCGCCGTTGAGGAGCACCGCGCCGGTGCGGCCGTCGCCACGGGCGGCGTCGAGCGCCTCGGCGTGCAGCACGCCGATGCCGAAGACGGCGGTGACGCCGACGCCGCCGCAGAGCGCGATCAGCGCGATCTTCCAGAGGGCGTCGAGGTCCACGACGGAGGCGAGCGGGGGCATCAGGCGGCGCTCCCGGCCGGGGTCGGCACCGGCGTCCGGGGCCGCACTCCCCCGTCGTCGGCGGACCCGACGGTGTCGGAGGCGTCGACCGCGGACTTGCGCTGCACGGTGATGAAGAGCGCGAGGGCGGCGGCGCCGGAGAGGATCGCCATCACCACCGAGCCGCTCGACCCCGAGCCGATCGCGTCCGATGCCTGCCAGATCATCGCGGCGACGAGCCCGGCGGCCGGGATCGTGAAGACCCAGGCCAGGACCATCGTGCCGAACAGGCTCCAGCGAACCTCGGAGAGCCGCTTGCCGATCCCGACCCCGAGCACGCCGCCGGACACGACGTGCGTCGTGGAGAGCGGGTACCCGAAGGACGTGGAGCCGAGGATCACGCTCGTGCTGGAGGACTCGGCGACGAAGCCCTGCGGCGCCTCGATCTCCGTCAGGCGCGTGCCGAGGGTGCGGATGATGCGCCAACCGCCGATCGCCGTCCCGGAGGCGATCGCCATGGCGGCGACGAGCTTCACCCAGACCGGGATCGTGTCGGCGTTCTCCAGCGTCCCGTGCGCGACAAGGGCCAGGGTGATGACGCCCATCGTCTTCTGCGCGTCGTTGGTGCCGTGCGCCAGCGAGACCAGCGACGCGGACGCCAGCTGGCCGACGCGGTAGGCGCCCTTGCTGCGGTCCGTCGGTCCCCCGGGCCGCAGCCGGTAGGCGACGAACGTGCCGAGCGCCGCGACGAATCCGCAGACGAGCGGCGCGAGGATCGCGGGGATCAGGACCTTCTCGAGCAGCCCGTCGCCCTTGATCGCCCCGGTGCCGTGCGCGATCAGGACGGCGCCGACGATCCCGCCGATCAGCGCGTGGCTGGAGCTCGACGGCAGGGACATCGCCCAGGTGACGAGGTTCCAGAGCATCGCGCCGGCCAGCGCGGCGAAGATCAGCGCCATCCCGCCGTCACCCTTGATGACGGTGTTGTCGACGATCCCCTCGGCGATCGTCGCCGCGACCTTGACGGACAGGAACGCCCCGACGAGGTTCAGGACGGCCGACAGCACCACCGCCTTGCGCGGACTGAGCGCGCGGGTGGCGATGGAGGTCGCCATCGCGTTGGCGGTGTCGTGGAAGCCGTTGGTGAAGTCGAACGACACCGCCGCCACGACGACCACCACGAGCAGGACATCGGATCCCATGGGCGGCCGGGTACCCTCGGTCCGCGGGCCGCACGACCGCTTCACCGACGTTTCACGACGATGGCGCGGGACCGCTCGTGACGCGCCGCGCGCGCCATCCGATCACCCGGGGCGGCCGATGCCGCCCCCCGGAGGCCGGGCCCGGGGAGGGACCGACGACCGCGACGACCCACCGCCACCCGGGTCAGGCCGGCGGATCGACCCGGCCCACCGCGATCCCCTCGAGCGGGCGCCGCTCGAAGCGGTAGTCCGTCTCGTCCTCCCACCGCTCGAGGATCTCCGCCTCGCCCGTCCGGACGATGTCGTCGAGCACCACGATCCCGCCGGGGTCGAGCGCCGGCAGTGCCGCGGGGAGCGCCGGGTAGCGCGCCAGCGCGGCGTCGGACCGGAACGCGGGAGGCCCGTCGACGATCAGGACGTCGACCGGCGGCCCGTCCATCGCGGTCGCGAACGCGGCGGCGTCGTACCAGGGGAGCCGGCCGCGACCGAGCGGATGGGGCGCGAGCGGGGCGACCACGACGCGGGCGATCGACGCGAGTCCCTCGGCCGCGAGCCGGTCCCCGACCCACGTCGCCCACTCCGGGTGGTGCTCGACGGCGACGAGCGTGCCGCCGCGGTCCTGCTCGCGCAGCAGCCGCGCGAGCAGCAGCGTGCTGGTCCCCGACCCGAGCTCGAGGACGCGGCGGCGTCCGGCGAGGACGATCTCGTTGCAGAGCGTGACGAGCCCCGAGGCCCGCATCGCGCCGGAGCTCCACGGCAGGTAGCCGCCCTCGTCCAGCAGCGGGCGGAGAACCTGCAGGGCGATGAGGTCGTGCGAGGTCCACTCGACCGTGCCCTGGTCCTGCGTCATGCGGGCACCGCGGCCGACGCGGCGAGGAGGTCGTCGCCGTCGGGCGACGCCCGCCCGGAGAGGTCGCGGTATGCGGCGGCGTAGTCGGCGGCGACCCGCTCGATCGCGAACCGGCGGGCGTAGCGGCGCGCGCCCACGAGATCGGTGCTCCGCCGTCCGGCGAGGACCTCGCGGATCGCACCGGCGAGCGCCGCGGGATCGCCGGGCGGGACGACGATGCCGCGTCCGTCGGCCAGCGTCTCGGGGAGCCCGTCGACGTCGGTGCCGATCACCGGGACGCCGCGGGCCATCCCGAGGACCGCGGTCTGCGACCACGACTCGTCGCGCGACGGCACGACCAGCACGGAGGCGCCGGAGATCGTGGCGCTCGGGCGGGCCTGCCAGCCCCGGAAGGTCACGCGCCCGGCGATCCCGAGCGCGGCGGCCTGTGCCTCCAGCGCCGGGCGCATCACGCCCTCGCCGAGCACCAGCGCGGGCGGGGCGTCCGGCAGCAGGGCCAGGGCGTCGAGCAGGACGTCGGGGCCCTTCTCCGGGTGCAGGCGTCCGGCGAAGACGATCCGCGGCGACGGCAGCGCCGGATCGCCGGGGCCGTCGAGGTCGGCGACCGGCGAGATCCCGGCGCACATCCGGCGCGGGTCCAGTCCGGCCGCGAGGATCGCCGCGCGGGCGGCCGGCCCGTGGGCGTAGAACCGGTCGACGCGGCGCAGCCCCGTGGCGAGCGACACGCCGGGGTCGCCCGTCGGCCAGCGCAACGCGTTGTGCTCACTGGCCACCAGCGGCACGCCGCCCGGCAGCGCGCCCGCGGCGGCCCACCACGCGCCGAACATGTGGGCGTGGACGACCTCCGCGCCCCGCAGCCGCGGCCGCAGCCAGTCGGCGAACCCCGGGTCGGCCCGCCACTGCAGGTCGCCGGACGCGCCGTAGACCTCGACGTCGACGCCCATCCGCTCGGCCAGCGACAGGCCCTCCGGTGACGCCCACCCGACGAGCACCCGCGACCGGATCCCCAGCGGCTGCAGGCCCCGCACGGCCCGCAGGGCGGAGAGCTGCGCGCCGCCGGGCTCGAGCTTCGCGAGGACGCGGACGACGGACGTCAGCGGCCGGGGCCGGCGGCCCGCCCGGGGCGCCGGAGCGACGCGCCGGGGGACGACGGCGACCCGGGTGGCCGTCTGCGGGCGGCCGACCGTCGCGGGCCCCGATCCCGGACTCCGCTGCGGAGACGTCGGGCGGAGGGAACCGCGGATATCGGGCATCCCCCGACGATACTCGCCGGTCGGGCCGATCCTGTGTCCATCCGGGACACGGTGACGCGGAGATCATGGACCGTCGGTCGCGCGGCGCCCCGCGCGGAGCGTCGTCCCGCCGCCGCGGCCGGTCGTGTCGCGCCATCGCGGCCCGGCCGCGTCCGCCCCGCTACCCCTCGACCGGCGCGGCCGCCCCGTCGATCAGCGCGAGCAGCGCGTCGGCCGCCGGCGTCGGCCGCCGGTCCCGCCGGACGGCCACCGCGGTCCGGTGCTGCAGCGTCGCGTCGGCGAACGGCACGACCGCGACCTCGGGCCCCGGGGCACGGGCGTCGGATCGCGGGAGGACGCCGACCGCGAGGCCGTTGGCGACCACCGACCGGGCGCGCTGGGCGTCGGCGATGTCGAACGCGACCCGGAGCACCACGCCGGCCGTGAAGGCCCGCTCCTCCAGCTGCCGGCGGATCGTCGCGCCGCGGTGGAACGTGACGATCCGGTGGCGGGCGAGCTCGACGATCGAGACGTCGCGGCCGTCCGCGAGCTCGTGGCCGACCGGGACGATCACGACGAGGGGCTCGACGGCGACGGTGCGGACCTCGAGCGTCCCGGACTCGGCGGAGGAACCCTCCGCGACGAGGGCGACGTCGAGGGTCCCCGCGTCCAGCATCGCAAGGAGCTCGACGGTCAGGTCCTCCCGCACGTCGAGCTCGACGCCCGGATGCGCACGGGCGAAGCGGGCCAGCAGCGCGGCGACGTCGACCGCACCGGGCGTCCGCGTCACGCCGACGACGACGCGCCCGGAGCGCACGCCTCGCAGCGCGTCCAGCTCGTCGCCGAGCGCGTCGACCTCGCGGAGGATCCGCCGGGCGCCGACCATCGTCGTCCGGCCGGCGTCGGTCATCCGGACGCTGCGCGTCGAGCGCTCGACCAGCGCGACGCCGACCTGGACCTCGAGCCGCTTGATCTGCTGCGACAGCGCCGGCTGGGCGATCCCGAGCCGCCGGGCCGCCCGGGTGAAGTGCTCCTCCTCGCCCAGCACGACGAGGTAGCGCAGCTGCCGCAGATCCATACACACGACTTATAACCGACACCGTCAGATGACCTTGGACTTCTGAGCGCCGCCGCGGGATGGTCGCACCATGCCGACGAGCAGAGACCCCGCATCCGCGAAGACCGTCGAGGGGCCCGCCGCGGCCGTGGCCGACGTCCCGGCCGGGGCGTCGATCGCGGTCGGCGGGTTCGGGCTGTCGGGCAACCCGGAGACCGCGATCCAGGCGCTGCGCGACCTGGGCGTCGGTGACCTGACCGTCGTCTCCAACAACTGCGGCGTCGACGACTTCGGCCTCGGGATCCTCCTCGCCAACCGGCAGGTCCGGAAGATGGTCTCCTCGTACGTCGGCGAGAACAAGATCTTCGAGCAGCAGTTCCTCTCCGGAGAGCTGGAGGTCGAGCTCGTCCCGCAGGGCACCCTCGCCGAGCGCCTCCGCGCCGGCGGCGCCGGGATCCCCGCGTTCTACACCCCCGCCGGCGTCGGGACCCCGATCGCCGACGGCAAGGAGACCCGCGAGATCGACGGCCGCGAGTACCTGCTCGAACACGGCATCACGACCGACTTCGCGATCGTCCGCGCGTGGAAGGGCGACACCGCCGGCAACCTCGTCTACCGCAAGACCGCGCGGAACTTCAACCCGCTCGTCGCGACCGCCGGGCGCATCACGATCGCCGAGGTCGAGGAGCTCGTGCCCGTCGGCGAGCTCGATCCCGACCACGTCCACACCCCGGGCATCTACGTCCAGCGGATCTTCCGCAGCCCCGGCCTGGAGAAGCGCATCGAACGACGCACCGTCCGGGAGGTCGCCGCATGAGCACCCCGACCACCCTCACGCCCCGGCAGCGGATCATCGCCCGCGCCGCCCTGGAGATCCAGAGCGACACCTACGTCAACCTCGGGATCGGCCTGCCGACGCTCCTGGCCGACGTCGCCACCGACCGCGCGAACGTGCTGCTGCAGTCCGAGAACGGCCTCCTCGGCATCGGCCCCTACCCCACCGAGGACGCGCTCGACGCGGACCTCATCAACGCCGGAAAGGAGACCGTCACCGCCGTCCCGGGCGCGTCGTTCTTCGACAGCGCCGAATCGTTCGCGATGATCCGCGGCGGCCACATCGACCTCGCGATCCTCGGCGGCATGGAGGTCTCCCAGACCGGCGATCTCGCCAACTGGACGATCCCGGGCAAGATGATCAAGGGCATGGGCGGCGCCATGGATCTCGTCCAGGGCGCCAAGCGCACGATCGTGATCATGGAGCACGTCACGCGCGCCGGAGAGCCCCGCATCAAGCGCGAGTGCGACCTGCCGCTGACCGGCAAGGGCGTCGTCGACCGCCTCGTCACCGACCTCGCCGTCTTCGACATCGACCGCGACGGCCTCGTCCTGGTCGAGGCCCTGGGCGGCACCCCGATCGACGAGATCCGCGCGAAGACGGGCGCCCCGTTCGAGGTGACGCGGGCGGCGCTCGGGTCCGCGGTGGCGTAGGACGATCGGCGCGGATCGCGGTCGACGACCGGTCGTCGGGACCGAGGCCGGCGTGACCGACGCGCTGCTGCCCAGCCCGGTCCGACGGGCCGGCCGGGCCGGGGGGCTACCGTCCCGGCATGCAGATCGGCATCGACAGCTTCGTCTCGACCGTCACGGATCCCGAGACCGGGGTCGTCCACACGCCGGTCCAGCGCGTCGCGCACCTGCTGGAGGAGATCGAGCAGGCCGACCGCTCCGGGGTCGACACGTTCGGCATCGGCGAGCACCACCGGCGCGAGTTCCTCGACTCCGCGCCGCCGATGCTCCTGGCCGCGGCGGCGGCGCGGACGTCGCGGATCCGGCTCAACAGCGCGGTCACCGTCCTCAGCGCCGCGGACCCGGTGCGGGTCTTCCAGCAGTTCGCCACGCTCGACCTGATCAGCGGCGGGCGAGCGGAGCTCGTCGTCGGCCGCGGGTCGTTCACCGAGGCGTTCCCGCTGTTCGGGCTGCCGCTCGAGGCCTACGACGAGCTGTTCGCCGAGAAGCTCGACCTGCTGCTGCGGATCCGCGCGGACGAGACCGTGCAGTGGACCGGGAAGCACCGCCCCGCGCTGACCGGGCAGGGCGTCTACCCGCGGCCGGTCCAGGACCCGCTGCCGGTGTGGGTCGGCGTCGGCGGCAGCCCCGAGTCGTTCGTCCGCGCCGGCACGCTGGGCCTGCCCCTGATGGTCGCGATCATCGGCGGCGAGCCGCGGCGCTTCCGGCCCCTGGTCGACCTCTACCGCGAGGCGGCGCGCCGCGCTGGCCACGCGCCCGAGAGCCTGCGGATCTCCGTCCACGTCCCCGGCCTGGTGGCCGAGACGACGGAGGAGGCCGCGACGCTGTTCTTCCCCGGCTACCAGCAGATGTTCGGGCGCATCGGCCGTGAGCGCGGGTTCCCGCCTCCGACCCGCCAGAGCTACGACGCGCAGCGCGGCCCGACGGGCGCGCTGTTCCTCGGCGACCCTCGGACGATCGCGGACAAGATCGTCGGCATGTCCGAGGCCCTCGGCGGCATCGACCGCGTGACGCTGCAGATGACCAACGAGCGGCTCGCCCACCACGCGATGCTGCGGGCGGTCGACCTGCTGGGGACCGAGGTCAAGCCGCTGGTGGCGGAGTCGCTCGCCGCGCGCGGTGCGGCGGCGACGGAGTCCTGACGCGACCGGACCCCGGCTCCCGCCCCGCGGGACGGACGCGCACCGCCGCGCCGACCTCAGCTGGAAGAGCGCCTGCAGGCATGTAGGAGGGCGACCGCCCGTGGCCTCACCGCCGCGCGGCCAGCACCTCGCCCGCCAGCGCCCGCAGCCGCTCGCGCCGCCGCGGGACCCCAGGCGCGACCGGGTCGGCGGCCGGCGTCACGGGCGACGCGAGCCGGCCGTCGTTCCAGTCCTCGATCAGCGCCGCGACGGTGTCCTGCGAGCAGCCCTTGTTCGTGCCGATGAAGCCCGACGGGCCGCGCTTGATCCAGCCGACGACGTACGTGCCCGCGTGGGGCTCGGCGGTCGCCGGGTCGACGACCCGCCCCGCGGCGTTCGGCACGACGCCGCGCGCCGCGTCGTAGGGCAGGTCGCCGACGGGCAGGCCGCGGTAGCCGATCGACGTGACGATCAGACCGGCGTCCAGGCGCTCCAGCTCGCCGGTGCCGACGAGCACGTCGTCGGGCCCGAGGGCGGTGCGCTCGACCTCGAGCGCGGAGACCGCACCCTCGCCGGACGGCGCGGCGTCGAGACCGGACCCGCCGTCGCCGGCGTCGCGTGTCCCGTCCCCCACCACCCGGACCGGCGACCGCAGCCACCGCAGCGAGATCCGACGTTCACCGGCCGCCGGGGCAGGCAGGTCGCGCAGCAGGTCGAGCTTCGGATGGCCGGCGGCGACGTCCGCCAGCTCGGCGTCCGGCACGTCGAGCGCGACGCCGGGCGTCGACCGCAGGCCGACGAGCTCGGGCAGCGTGAACGCCGAGGTCTCGGGGCCGCGACGCGCGACCACGACGACCTCCTCGATCCGGCTGGAGCGGAGGGCCTGAAGCGCGGCGGGCGCGATCTCGCTGCCGTCCAGCGCGTCGGGGTCCATCGTCAGGACGCGGGCGACGTCGAGGGCGACGTTGCCGTTGCCGATCACGATCGCGCGGCGGTGCGAGAGGTCGACCGTCCGCTCGGCGTGGTCGGGGTGGCCGTTGTACCAGCCGACCAGCTCGGTGGCCGAGAGCACGCCGGGCAGCTCGGCGCCGGGGACCTCGAGCCGGCGGTCCGACGCCGCACCGACCGCGTAGATCACCGCGTGGTGGCCCTCGAGCAGCTGCTCGTGCGTGACGTCGCGGCCGATCTCCACGCCCAGGTGCATGGTCAGGCGCGGGGCGGTCGAGATCCGCTCCATCTGTCGGCTGACACGGCGTGTGCGGCGGTGGTCGGGGGCGACTCCCGAGCGCACGAGGCCGAAGGGCTGCTGCAGCCGCTCGTAGACGTCGACCTGCGCGCCGGGGACGGTCAGGAGCTCCTCGGCCGCGTACATCGCCGCCGGGCCGGAGCCGACGATCGCCACGCGCAGCGCCTCGCCGCGGTCGCGGACGACCAGCCGGGGGCGCATCGGCGCCATGACCGGCCGGGCCTTCGGGACCGCGTGGTACTCCGCGTTGATGCCGGCGAACACGCGCTCCGCCTCCGTCAGCTGCGTGTGCGGCTTGATCGCGTCCACCGGGCACGCGGTGATGCACGCGCCGCAGTCCACGCAGCTCGTCGGGTCGACGTGCAGCATCTCCGCGAGCTCGAACGCCGGGTCGTCCGGCGTCGGCTGGATGCAGTTGACGGGGCAGGCGTAGACGCACGACCCGTCGCCGACGCAGGACTGCGTGACGACGTGGGGCATCAGGCGACCAGGGTCGCGCGGCGGTCGGGCTCGCCGCGGTAGTTGGACGGCTCGCCGTCGATGCCCATGCGCTTCCACATGCGCTTGGCCATCGGCGTCATCAGGCCGACGTCGGTGCAGAGGCGGCGCATGTCGCCGAAGTACGACGCCATGACGGAGCGCGCGTGCGGGCTCTGCCAGAACGCCTCGCGGAAGACGTCGTCCGGGATGTCGAAGCGCTTCTTGATCGACTTCGGCGTGGTCATGATCTCGCCGGCGAGCCAGCGCATGATGACCGGGAACGCGACCGCCAGGAGGTGCTTCTGGATCCGCCCGAGGCGCGGGACGCGCAGGCGCAGGAACTCGTCCGCGAAGGAGATGTGGCGGGCCTCCTCCGCGATGTGGATCTCCATCGTCCGGAGCATCGCCGGGGGCAGGTCGACGCCCTCCCGCAGCATGGCCTTCTGGTAGTGGTCGATGGGCTCCTCGCCGGCGAGGATGCCGACCATCAGGACGACCGGGAGATAGCCGCCGGCCACACCGATCAGCGGCGTGGCGGCCTTGAACAGCGGGCGCATCCCGGGGACGTCGGTGCCGGAGCGGTTGACCAGCTCCTGGAACATCTGGATGTGGTTGCACTCCTCCGTCATCTCGTGCATGCAGTACCGGAACTCCGCGGAGCCGTTGGGCAGGCTCATCGCGTAGTGCATGAGGCCGCGGATGAGGATCGACTCGAACGCGCCGCCGACCTTGATCGCGTTGACCATGCGCCAGCGGCCGATCTCGATCTGCCGCTCGCGCGGCTGCGACTGGTACCAGGCGGTCCCGCCGAGCGGGTCGAGCTGCGGGGAGAGGATCCAGCGCGGGTCGTTCTGGTCGACCTGCATCTCCGGGGCGTCCCAGGCGATGTCCTCGTAGGGGTCGAAGTGCACGTGCACCGACCCCTCCGAGAGCGTCTGGAGCATCGTCTCGTAGGCCTCGTCGTGGGTGCGGCTGCGCGTGGCGGTGGGGGTGCTCATCTGCTGCTCCCTGCTCGGTGAACGGTGTCGCGGAGGTGGCCCGGGACGCTCGCGGGGAGCGACGCCGGATCACCTGACTACGGAACCGTAGCGTAGCGGAACTACGGATCCGTAGCCACCTCGACGGGCGCATCCGCGATGTCGCGAAACGCCGCTTTTCTGGATCGATTCCAGAAAATGTGGGAGACTCCGCCGCGTGCCGACGACCGACGATCTCGAACGCCTGCTGCGCGGGGCCTCCCTGCGCGTCACGCGTCCGCGGGTCGCGGTGCTGGCGGCGGTGCACGAGCACCCGCACGCCGACACGAACGCGCTCTTCGCCCGCGTCCGCGAGGACCTCGGCGAGGTCTCCCACCAGGCCGTCTACGACGTCCTGCGGGCCCTCACCACCGCCCGCCTC
>NZ_JBFAPC010000040.1:0-38341 GCF_040675535.1 Patulibacter sp. NPDC049589
AACCGTCCCGTGCGCCAAGCTGACGGCGCTCGTCGGGCAGTTGGAGGACGTCGTCGGCGGCGGGCACCGGGCGCTCGTCTTCAGTCAGTTCACCGCCTCGCCCACGGGACGCCGGTCGGGGAAGACCCCGCCCGTGAGCCCGTTCCCAGCGCGGCGGCGCGCGGCGTGGGACCCTGTCGTCCGTGCCCGCCGTCGCCCTCATCGGTGCCGCCATCGCCCTGGTGGTGCTGCTGCCCGCACGGATCGTCGTCCACCGACGCCGCACCGGATCATCCGGCGTCGTGCTCGCGCGCGCCGCGCCAGGGGCGCCCCGCCGCGCGGCGGCGCTGCTGGGCACCGGCACGCTGCTCGTCGGCATCGGCCCGGCCGCGCACCTCATCGGCCTGGAATGGGACTGGACGCCCGGCAACGCGTTCATCACCCACGCCGCGGGCATCCTGCTGCTCGTCGCCGGGCTCGCCTGGGCCGCTTGGTCGCAGCAGACGATGGCCGAGCACTGGCGCGTCGGCCAGGACGAGAGCGAGCGCCCCGAGCTCGTCACGACCGGGCCGTTCGGGCGCATGCGCCACCCGATCTACACCGGCATGGTGGTCCTCGCGCTCGGCGTGACGATGACCGACCCGACGTACCCCGGGGCCGTCGGCGTCGTCGTCCTCGCGCTCGGGGTGCGGCTGCAGGCCCTCCGCGTCGAGGAGCCCCACCTGCGCGCCCTGCACGGCGCGGAGTACGAGGCGTGGGCCCGCCGGACCGGGCGCTTCCTGCCGCCGATGACCTGAGCCGGATACCGATGGTCGTCCTGGTGCGACGGGACGTGGTCGACCATTCCTCGGCAGGACTCGGTCTTCACCGTCGCGGTCCCGATCTGCAGGGCCCCGGCGATCTCGGGGCCCGAGAACCCGCCGCCGATCAGGCGACGCACCTGGAGCTCCCGCGGTGAGAGCGGAGTCGCGTCCGCCGGCTCACGGCCTCGGACCTCCTGTGTGAGGGCCGCCTGGGCCGCAGGCGCAAGGACGGTCACCCCACGCGAGACCGAGACGATCGCCTCGCCGATGGCACCGGCCGGCCGATGGGGGCCACCAGGGCTGGCTCAGCCCCCCGAAGCCCCAGCTCGCTCACTAGATGGTTTCTAGACCCTGGGATCCACGTTCGGATGGGCCGGACGCAGAGACTGCGAGGCTGGTCGGCAGATCCGCTGTCGGCCTCAGGCGTCGGCGGTGGGGTTCGCACGGGCCTCGGTGCGCATCTCGCCGAGGATGCGCTCCAGCCGTGGCTCGGTGTCGCGATCGACGTGCCGCATCGCCGCCCCGACGGCCGGGTGCGCCTCGCCGATGAGCCGGTGCATCTCGTGCGCCACGGCGCGGTAGGACGGGTGGCCCTCCCGGCCGGAACGCAGCTCGATCAGCTGCATCGCGGCCCGGGCGTTGAGGTCCATCGTGTAGCGGATCCGGTAGCCGAGCGAGACCGCGTAGGCGGCCTCCTTCGGCCGGCCGGCGTCGCGCAGGAAGGCCCAGGCCTCGGCCGAGCGGTCCAGGGCGTGGCGGTAGTCGTCGCCGGCGCCGGCGAGGACGACCTCGTCCGGGACCTCGGCCCCCAGCTCGGGCGTGAGCGTCTGCCACTGGATGGTCAGCATCCGGTGGCGCTGCAGGTCGCGGAAGGCGCCGTAGTCGGAGACGATCTCGAACCGGTAGCGCAGGCGCTCGAGGCCGCGGCCGGGCCGGTGGCGGCGGTTCTCGCGCTCGCCGATCAGGTCCGCGAGCAGGGCACCGCGGTCCTCGGTCGAGAGGGCCGCGACGGTCGCGCGAGCGCGCTCCTCGCCGACCGCGGTGGACTCGTAGAGCAGGCCCGCGAGCAGGTCGTCCTCGTCGCCGTCGACGTGGACGAGCCGGACGGTCGCGCGCTGCTCCTCGGCGTCGCGACCCGCGGCCGTCGCGGCGTCGAGGCCGAGGCGGCCGGCCCAGCGGTCGGCGGCGGACTCGCGCTCCTGGAGGAACTCGACCCAGCGCCCCCCGCGGTCGGGGCGCTCGACGCGCGTGACGAAACTCGGCGTGATCGCCTGCACCGCGTCGAGGATCCAGCGGCCGTAGCGGCGGGCCTCCGGCAGCGGGTGCGCGAGCAGGTGGAGGATCAGGCCCTCGTAGGTCTGCCCCGACGCGTAGATTCCGACGTGGCTGAGCGTCGACGCCGGCAGCAGACCGCGAAGCAGGTCCAGCGCCTTGGCCTTGATCGCGCGCTCGTGGGCAGCCGGCGGCGTGCCGTCGGGTGCGGGGTACTGCTCGGCGCACCAGGCCGTCAGCTGCGGGATGAGCCGCGCGTAGATGCCGAAGACGTCGTCCATCGCCGCGGCGTAGACCGGCCCGAGCGACGGGTCACGCAGGTAGCGGTAGCCGGGCTCGGCGCCGTCGGCGCGGCCGGTCGGCGAGACGACGTCGCCGTCGCCCAGCCACGAGCCGGCCGTGACCGGCGAGTCGAAGGCGATGTAGCGCGTGGACTGCTCCAGGTACGCGCCGATCCGGGGCCGCTGGAGGACCTTCGTCAGGACGTTGGAGCACCACTCCGCGGCGACGTGCAGGCCGCCGAGCTGGGCGACCGAGTCGTCGCCGTAGCCGAGGAAGATCCGGTCGTAGAGCTGCGCGGCGCGCTCGCCCTCGGACCCGTCGAACTCCGCGCCGTCGCCCGGGGCGGGCAGCGAGTCGGCGAACTCGTCGAGGAACAGCCGCCGCAGGGTGCCGGGATAGCGGCTGTAGCGGGCGAAGAGGGCGCCCTTCACGGTCTCCGGCAGCCCCACCAGCCCGAACACGGGCCGGGTCGGATGCGTGACGTGCGGCGCCAGGCGGGCCTGCTCGGCGGGGGTCAGGTCGTCGATCGGGTACTGCACGAGGACGGCAGGCTAGCGACCGGGCCGGTCGCGACCGGCGCCCCCCGGGCGATCGCGGGACGTCCGCGCGCAGCCCGGGGTGGGGCCCGTCCCGCCAGCCGTCGGCCGGGCCGGCGTCGCCCGTGCCGCCGACCTCCCACGGATCACGCTGCTTCGGTGGTCTGACGGACACCGTCCGCATGCTGCGCGGACGGCCACCACCAGAAGTACCCTCGGCGGCATGCGCGTGCGTGGTGGCCTGACGGCCGGCGACCGACCCTGGGCGAGACGAGCGGCGGCCGCGTGCGCCCTCGTCGCGGCGCTCGGGAGCGCGGCGGCCGGGGCCGCTCCGGCCCGGGCCATGACCGTCGACTCGCCGTGGCGCGGCTGGCAGACCGTCGGCCCCCCACCGAGCCTGCGCGGCGAGGCGACGATCGACGACGACGGAGGGACGGTCGCGATCCGCCTGCACGACCGTCCCGACCGCGCGGTGCTGCTCGTCCGGGACGCACGACGGTGGCGGCACGTGGTGGCGCCGTTCCCCCGCGGCCTGGTCGGGACGCGGGAGACCCCGTCCTCCGACCCGTCGGCGAGCGTGCCGCCGATCCCCGGTTCGACGGTGGCCGTGCCGGCTCCGCGAACGGTGCTGCTGCAACGCGGATGCGCGCTGACCCGGTCGGCCGACCTCGGAACGACGTGGACGTCGACGGCCCTCCCGAGGTGCACCCCCGGCGAGTATCCCGGGACGTTCCGGTTCGCGGACGGCCGGCGCGGCCTCGTGAACGTCGACGGCCTCGCATGGGCGACGGCCGACGGCGGACGCAGCTGGCGTGGCCCGGTCGCCGCGGACGAGAAGCTGTCGGTGCTGGGGGTCCGGAGGGACTTCCGGATCGCGGACGGCTCCGCCGGCGGACCACGTGAGCTCCAGGTGACCCACGACAGCGGGACGACGTGGACGGCGGTGAGCCTGCCGCACGGCGCCGCACTGGGGTCGTTCTGGGCTTTCGGGACCTCCGGCGCGACGGGCGTGTTCCTGGCCACCGAGCGCGGACGCTACGTCTCCGACGACGACGGCGCCACGTTCACCGACGCTCCCGGCGCTGACCGGTGGTCGCCCCCGAACGCCGGGGACGGCAGCTGGTCGAGCAACGCGGTGCGCTGCGATCGAGGGGTCTGCACGGTCACCGTGGACGGCACCGGGAAGGGCGGCAGCATCACGGCCTCGGAGTCGTGGACGATCCCGGCGTGGGTGGCCCGGGGCGACACCGCGCCGCCGGCCAGACCGCAGTTCACGCTCTCGCGGACCGTCGAAGGCGATTTCCACGACTACGAGGACCCGACGTTCGACCGACTCTGGGGCTGTCCCGCAAACCGCCCCGACTACGACGACGAGCCGATGGCCCTGAGCAGCGGCACCGACGACGATCCGGGTCTCGGCGGGGCCACCACGCCGGGCGGCATCGGTCGGTCCGGACTCACGGCGTTGCTGGCCGGCGACCGCCTGTGGATCCAGCGCGCGGGACGCTGGTCGGCGGTGCCGGCCCCCGCCCGCGGGTGCGTGCAGGCGGTCGTCGCACGCGGACGGACGCTCGTCGCGCTGGTCAGCGACGGCCAGGAGTATCCGGAGCTGCGCGTGGTCGTCCGCCGCCCGGGAGCGCGCTGGCGCACCCTCTCCGCCGTCGACGACACCGCCGCCGACCTGGCCGTCACCCCGACGGGCCCGCTGCTGCCGATCCCCGGCGGCGTGAACCTGACCGGCGGAGTCGACCGGCTCGTCGGCCGGCGCCAGCGCACGGCCACGACCGCACCGGGGTCCTCGGGAGGCTTCGCTCGGATCGACGCGCACGGCCGAGTCGTGCTGGCGTGGGGGCGTTCGACGCCCCAGGTGTCCGCCGACGGCGGACGGACGTGGCGCCGTGTCCGTGGGCTGCACGCCCCCAGCGACGTCCAGATCCTCGACCGCAGGCATCTCGTCGCGGTGCAGTCGGGCCGGCTCCTCTCGTCCTCCGACGGCGGGCGACGTTGGCACGACACGTCCCGGATCGGCCCGGCCGACGTCACCGGAACGCACGGCATCGCGTTCCGGGACCGCCGCGTCGGCGTCGTCGTCCGCGGCGGCCGTGCCCGCTTGACGGTCGACGCGGGCCGCAGCTGGCGCGCGGTGGAGCTCCCCTTCGCGTCCCGGGTCTCGATGGCCTGGATCCGCCGCCACGACCTCTACCTCCAGGACGCCGACTCCGGCGACGTCTGGCGCCACCGCAACGCCGTCTCCCGCTGACGGCCCCGGAGACGCCCGTCCCGCGGGGCGGCGCTCCGGACCGGATGCTCCCCGACCGTTCCGGCAACCCCGGGCCGCCCGGCCCGGCCACGAGGCCGGACCGGCCCCCGCGCCCGGAGTCCTAGAACAGCCCCGGAACGGCCCGGGCGACGTCCTCGACGACCGTCATCAGCGGGCCCGGGACGACGCCCAGGACCACGATGGCGGCGCCGGCGACGACGGCGAGCACCGTCATCGGCAGCTGCGTGGCACCGGCGACCACGACGGTGCCGGCCCCCGCGACCGCGACCTTCGGCGTGCCCGCCTCGGCGGCGACCGTGGTCGTCGCGACGGCCTCGGGCCGCTCGACCTCGACGGCCTGGGTGCGCGGCGCCACCTCGGCTCCGGCGGGGGCGTCCGACCACAGCTGCGCGACGACGCGCAGGTAGTAGACGAAGGAGATCATCGAGCCGACGACCAGGACGATCGCCAGCCACGTGTAGCCGCCGTCCGCCGCCGACTGCACGATGCGCAGCTTGGCGACGAAGCCGACCGTGGCCGGCACGCCGGCCAGGCCGAGCATCGACAGGGTCAGCGCGACCGCGTGCAGCGGCTTGCGCCGGCCAAGGCCGGCGAGGGCGCTGACGCCGTCGTGCCCGGTCTCGCGCTCCGCGGCCTCGATCACCGCGAACGCGGCGACCGTCATGACGACGTAGGTGAGGACGTAGAAGACGGTCGCCTGGACGCCGAGCTGCGTGCCGACGACTACGCCGACCAGCATGTAGCCGGCCTGGGCGACCGACGAGAACGCCAGCAGGCGCTTCATCGAGCTCTGGCCGAGCGCCCCGACGTTGCCGACGATCATCGCGATCGACGCCAGGGCGGCCAGGGCCGGGCCCCAGGCGTTCGACGTTCCGATCAGGGCGACGTCGAAGAGGCGCAGGAACGCGATCAGGGCGGCGACCTTCGTGGCCGTCGCCATGAAGGCGGTGACCGGCGTCGGGGCACCCTCGTAGACGTCGGGGGTCCACTGGTGGAACGGCGCGACCGAGGCCTTGAAGGCCAGGCCGACGACGACCATCGCCACGCCGCCGAGCATCAGCGGGTCGTCGCCGAGGCCCTGGGTGCTGACGGCGTTGGCGATCGCGGAGTAGTCGAGCTCCCCCGTGGCGCCGAAGATCAGCGCGAAGCCGTAGAGCAGCGTCGCGGAGCCGACCGAGCCGACGATCAGGTACTTCAGGCCCGACTCGAGCGACCGGCGGCGGTGCAGCTCGGTGGCGGAGAGGACGTACAGCGGGATCGACAGCAGCTCGAGCCCGAGGAACGTCGTGATGAGGTTCTGCGCGCCGACGAACATCGCGGCGCCGGCGGCGGCCACGAGCATCATCGCGTGGTACTCGCCGTGGGCGGCCTCGCGCGGGGCGGTGGCGCCGATCGACAGCAGGACCGCGGCGATGCCGGCGACGCCGATGCCGACGACGCCGATCAGGGCGAGCGGGTCGAGCGCCAAGGCGCCCGACATCAGGGACTTGTCCTCGTCCCACTGCCAGATGGCCAGGCCGATCGACGCGGCGAAGGCCACGATCGTCAGCGCCGGGACCAGCGTGTGGCGCGCGAAGCGGGCCCGCAGCAGGCCGACGAGCAGGACGACGACGGACCCCGCGAAGAGCGCCAGGAGCGACGAGATGCCGGCCCAGTCGATGTGCGGGGCCTTGGTGGCGGCGAGCTCGATCATCGGCCGGCTCCTTCGGTCTGAACCGGCTGACCGGTGCTCGGGTCGACGGGTTGCCCGGTACTCGGGTCGACCTGCACGGTCGTCCCGGCGCCGCCGCCGGAGGACGGCACCTGCTGCCCGGTGTTCGGGTCGGTGGCGGGGTCGCTCTGCGACGCGCTGCCCGACGTCGCGGGCTCCGCGGCGGGCGTCACGGCCGCGGCGGCCGGGGCCGCCTTGGACGAGAACGCCGCGGGCGGCGTCAGGCGGGCGAGCTCGGGGTCGCTGCGCAGGATCTTCTCCACGTGGGACTCGCCGACGCGGGCGGCCGCCGGCAGCACCGACCGGGCCGTCGCGTCGTCCGCGGCGTCGACGGTCTGCTGCGGGTGGAACGCCAGCGCGACGATCAGGATCACCGGGACGGCCAGGAGCGCGAGCTCCGGGCGCGTGCCCTCGCGCGGCTCGACGGTCGGGCCAACGCGGTTGTGGCTGCCGCGGATGAAGAGCCGCAACGCGTAGACCGCGGCGAGCGCCACGCCGAGCGAGGCGACGATCGCCAGGCCCGGGGCGGTGCCCTCCCAGGCGCCGCGCAGGATCAGGAACTCGCCGACGAAGTTCGCGGTGCCCGGCATCGCCAGCACCGCGTAGGTGACGACGACGAAGAGGACGGCGAAGATCGGCGCCTTGGTGGCGGCGCCGCCCATGTCGCGCAGGTCCTCGGACCCGCCGGTGCGCTTCGACAGGATCGCCACCGCGAGGAACGCGCCGAAGACGGCGACCCCGTGGTTGACGGACTGCAGCAGCGCGCCGGACGCGCCGTCCGGCCGCAGGCTCATCACGCCGAGCGTGATGAAGCCGAGCTGCGCGACCGACGAGTACGCGAGCACGAGGCGCGCGTTGAAGGTCGTCAGCGCCAGCGACGAGGCGTAGAGGATCGACAGCACCGCCAGGATCAGGACGACCCAGCGCAGGTCCGCGGTGCCCTGGGGCAGCAGCGGCAGCGCGATCTGCAGGAAGCCGTAGATCGCGACCTTCGAGAGGACGCCGGAGAAGACGGCCAGGATCGGCAGCGGCATCGCCTTGTACCCGTCGGCCAGCCAGCCGTGGATCGGGAACGCCGGCATCTTCACGAGGAAGGCCGCGGCGAAGCAGGCGAAGAGCCAGCCCTGCGAGCCCTTCGGAACGCCGCGTGCGGCGATCTCGGCGAGGTTGTAGGAGACCGACTGGCCCGACGGCGTCGCCAGCACGCCGACCGCGATCGCCGCGACGAGCATCAGCAGGGAGCCGACGAGCGTGTAGACGATCATCTTGATCGTCGCCGGCACGCGGTCCCCGTTGCCGAACTGCGCCGTGATGAAGAAGAACGGGATCAGCATCAGGTCGAAGAACGCGACGAACAGGATCAGGTCCTGCGCGAGCAGCGCCCCGAGGACCGCCGACTGCGCGATGCCGAGGTGCAGCACCACGTGCTTGGCGCGCTCGTGCGTGCCAAGCTCGGTGAACGAGATCCAGGCCATCGAGAACGCGAAGCCGACCGTGGTCAGCAGCACGAGCCAGACGTTCAGCCCGGTGACCGCCAGCTGGTAGCGGACGCCCAGCGCGCTGATCCACGTGGTGTCCGTGACGTGCTGGTACTGCGCGCCACCGGCGTCGAAGTCCAGGACGAAGACGATGGAGAGGGCGAGCGCCAGGACGGCGCCGAGGAGCCCGACCCACCGCGCGGAGCGCGACGGGACGAGGAGGCCCAGCAGCCCGAAGGCCGCGGGGAGCCAGAGCAGGATCGACAGGTGCAACATGGCTCTAGCTCTGGGTCAGGAAGTAGACGAGCAGGACCGCGAGACCCGAGAGGACCATCGCGGAGTACGTCCGCAGGTAGCCCGACTGGAGTCGTCGCACCAGCGCTGACGCACCGCGGACCGCGCCGGTCGTGCCGCCGACGATCGCGCCGCCGACGATCAGGCGCTCGAACGTGTCGTGCGCCCACCGCCCGAACCAGCGGACCGGACGGACGATCAGGGAGTCGATCAGCTCGTCGAAGTACCACTTGTTCAGGAACAGCTTGTGCAGCGGGGCGAACCGCGCCTGCCACTGCGACGAGATCGCGGTCGCGCCGCGGCCGTCCAGCGCGGGCTTGGCCCACACGACGTAGGCGACGCCGATGCCGGCCACGCCGACGACCGTGCCGACCACGAGGCCCAGCGCGGTGATCCCGTCGCCGACGACGTGGTGCGGCGCGAACTCGAACGCCGGCTCGAGGAAGGTCTCCAGCGGCGTCCAGATCCCGAACGGCAGGCCGACGACGCCGCCGACCACGGCCAGGACGGCCAGCGTCCCCATCGCGATCCGCATCGGACGCGCGCGCTCGGCGATCCAGTGCTCCGGGCCGGGGAAGCCGACCTCGGTGTCCTCGAGCTCGCCGGTGGCCGGGTTGCGGTGGTCGGGGGCGTGGTGGAGGTGGCCCTCCTCCAGCTCCTTGGCCTCCGGGACCGCGGGGCCCCAGAAGGCGCGGAAGATCAGGCGCCAGGTGTAGACGGCGGTCAGGAACGCGCCGACGTAGCCGGCGGCCCAGAGGACCCAGTGCCAGCCGCCCTCCTGGGCGACCCCGGCGAGGATCTCGTCCTTCGAGAAGAAGCCGGAGAACGGCGGGATGCCGGCGAGCGCGAGGCCGCCGATCACGAAGGCGCCGTAGGTGAACGGCATCGCCTTCTTGAAGCCGCCCATCTTGTCCAGGTTCTGCTCGGACGCCATCGCGGCGATCACCGAGCCGGCCGCCATGAAGAGCAGCGCCTTGAAGAAGGCGTGCGTCATCAGGTGGAAGATGCCCGCGGCGTAGACCCCGGCCGAGACGGCCATGATCATGTAGCCGATCTGGGACATCGTCGAGTAGGCGATGACGCGCTTGAGGTCCGTCTGGACCAGACCGATCGAGCCGGCGACCAGCAGCGTCAGGCAGCCGACGATCATCCCGACGGCCTGGGCCGTGTGGGACAGCTCCATCAGCGGGCTGAGGCGGGCGATCAGGTAGACGCCCGCGGTGACCATCGTCGCCGCGTGGATCAGGGAGGAGACCGGGGTCGGGCCCTCCATGGCGTCCGGGAGCCACGTGTGCAGCGGCAGCTGCGCGGACTTCGCGAACGCGCCCAGCATGATCAGCAGCAGGGCGGCGGTCAGCGAGCCGGAGCCGCTCTCGCCGAAGGTCTCCTTCGCGCCGTGGAAGACGTGGAGGAAGTCGACCGAGCCGGTGTGGCGCAGCAGCAGGATGACGCCGAGCACGAGGCCGATGTCGCCGACCACGTTGATGACGAACGCCTTGATGCCGGCCGTCGTCGCCGTGTTCCGGCGGTACCAGAACGAGATCAGCATGTACGACGCGGCGCCGACGAGGCCCCAGCCGACGATCAGGAGGACGAAGTTGCCGGCCAGGACCAGCACCAGCATCGAGAAGACGAAGAAGTTCAGGTACGCGAAGAACCGCGTGTACCCGGCGTCGCCGCGCATGTAGGCCAGCGAGTACAGGTGGATCAGCGTCGAGACGCCGGTGACCACGAGGATCATCACGATCGACAGCGGGTCGACGAGGATCGACAGGTCGACGTTCACCCCGCCGACCTTCACGTACGTGTAGAGCGACGAGCTGATCTGCCGGGTGCCCTCCTCGTGGCGCCCGAGCGTGCTGATCAGGGCGACGACGGCGAAGACGAACGCCAGGCCGACTGAGGCCGTGCCGACGATGCCCGCGACCGGTCCGCGCCAGACGCGGAACCCGAGGCCGAGGACGACCGACCCCAGCAGGGGCAGGAGGAGGACGATCCATGCTGCTTCGGCGGGACTCATCCGTGCAGCTCCCGGAGCTCGTCGACGTCCACGGGGACGCGGTTGCGGTAGAGGGCGACGACGACGCCCAGGCCGACGGCGACCTCGGCGGCGGCCACGACCATCACGACGAGCGCGAAGACGTGGCCTTCGGTGGCGCCGTGCATGCGGGCGAAGGCGACGATCGCCAGGTTCCCGGCGTTGAGCATGAGCTCCAGGCAGACGAGGACGAGCAGGGGGTTGCGCCGCGTGGCGACGCCCGCGGCGCCGATCGCGAAGACGATGGCGGAGACCGCCAGGTACCAGCCGGTGCTCATCGCGAGCCTCCCTCGGAGTCGTCGCCGGTGCGGTCGTCGGACGCGGGCAGGGAGCTCGCGCCGGTCGACGGCGTGATGCGGCCGGTGAAGCCGCCCGGGGTCGGGTTGATCGCGCCGACGCCCTCGCGCATCGAGCCGGTCCCGGTCGGGGCCAACAGGTCGAGCGCGGCGACCATGCGCTCCTCGCCCGGCAGCACGCCACGGCGGCGGCGGGCCAGCACGACGGCACCGATGGCGGCGACGAGCAGCAGGAACGACGCGGCCTCGAACGGCAGCAGGAACGTGGTGAGCAGCAGCTTGCCGATCGACCCCGGGGAGCCGAAGGACGCCGGCAGGTCGTCGGGGCCGGAGCCGTCGATCGCCTGCAGGCCGGTGCCGAGCACCGCGATGCCGATCGTGACGATCAGCGTCACCGCGATCGCGTACGAGAACATCTTGAGCGTCGGTCCGCCCCCGCCCTGGGGCTCGGTGCCCCCGCCGACGTAGGCGTTGACGAAGACGTACAGGACCATCACCGCGCCGACGTAGACCATCACCTGCACCACCGCGACGAACTGCGCGTAGAGGAGCAGGAAGAGGAGCGACAGCGCGAGCAGGTGGACGACCAGCGACAGCACCGCGTAGAACGGGTTGCGCAGGAAGACGGTCCCGGCCGCGGCGAGGATCGCCGCGATGCCCGCGACGAAGAAGAGGATCTCGTCCACGACTACTCGCCCTCCGCCCGCAGCGGCGTCCGCACCATCGGCTCCGCGAGGAGCATCTCCTTGGTGAAGATGAGGTCGGACCGGTTGTAGTCCGCCAGCTCGAAGTCGGAGCCCATCGTGATCGCGTCGAACGGGCACGCGATCTCGCAGTAGCCGCAGAAGATGCAGCGGCTCATGTTGATCTCGTAGACCGCCGCGTAGCGCTCGCCGCCGGAGACCCGGTTCTCCGGGGTGTTCTCGGCCGCGACGACGCGGATGCAGTCCGCGGGGCAGGCCGCCGCGCAGAGCGAGCAGCCGACGCACTTCTCGAGACCGGTGTCCTCGAACTTGTGCAGCTTGTGGCGACCGCGCCACCGCGGGTACACCGGGATCTTCTCCTCGGGGTACTCCACGGTGTGGGTGCCTTCGACCACGCGCATGAAGGACGTCTTCAGGCCGCGGAGCGTCTCGCCGAAGACGCGGTAGGCGCCGCCGAGCCCACCGGGCTCGGGGCCGCGGGCCACCTCGACGACGTCGCTGTCGGGATTCCAGGTCATGAGGGAGAGCCTCCGAGCCCGTCTACTTGAACGCCACGAGGACGATCGCGGTGACGAGGGCGTTGAGGGTGGCCAGGGGGAGCAGGATCTTCCACCCGAAGGACATCAGCTGGTCGTAGCGCAGACGCGGGAGCGTCGCGCGGATCCAGACGATGATCGTGACGATCACGACCGTCTTCAGCAGCACGACGATCGGGTCCAGGAAGCCCGGGGCGCCCTGCCAGAACGGGATGTTCCAGCCGCCCAGGAAGAGCGTCGAGAACATCGCGCCGGCGACCACGAGGTGGACGTACTCGGCGACGTAGTACATGGCGAAGCGCCCGCCGCCGTACTCGGTCATGAAGCCGCCGACGAGCTCGGAGTCGGCCTCGAGCAGGTCGAACGGCGTGCGGTTGATCTCCGCCAGCGTCGCCACGAAGAAGATGAAGGCGCCGACGATCTGCGGGACGATGAACCAGAGGCCCATGTCGCCCTGCTTGTCGACGATCTCCGACAAGGACAGCGACCCGGTCGTCATCACGACGCCGAGCAGGGCCAGGCCCTGGGCCGCCTCGTAGGAGATCAGCTGCGCCGCGGCGCGCATGGCGCCGAGGAACGAGTACTTCGACGTCGAGGCCCAGCCGCCGAGCAGGATGCCGTAGCTGCCGACCGCGGAGAACGCGAAGAACAGCAGCAGCCCGATGTCGGAGTCCACGCCGTAGAGCCCGATCGGCGTGCCGAAGACGTCCTGCGGGCGCCCGGAGAACGGGATCACCGCGAACGTCGCCAGCGCGAAGACCATGGAGATCAGCGGCGCGGCGATGAACAGCCAGCCGATGGCGCCGCGCGGCTTGAACTGCTCCTTGAAGAGCAGCTTGCCGATGTCGGCCATGGGCTGCAGGGAGCCGAAGATGCCGACGCGGTTGGGTCCTGGACGGCCCTGGAAGCGCCCGAGGAGCTTGCGCTCGTAGAGCAGCGTCAGCGGCACCAGCGAGAAGCCGATGCCGAAGATGATCAGGGCCTTGATGATCTGGGCCCACCACGGCTCGGCGTAGTAGATCGTGCCGATGGGCGCCTGCAGCAGGGCGGTCATGCGCTCTCCACCGTCACCATCGACGGGACGGTGGGTTCGGGGTTCTGGAGCGCGGTCGCGCTCTGGTCGCCCAAGCCCGTCTCGAGGAACACGCTGCCGCGCGGGGACGCGGTGCGCAGGTGCGCGGTGGCGCCGACGGTCGTGCCGTCGGCCTTCACGAGGACGCGCTGACCGTGGCGGATGCCACGCTCGGCCGCGTCGTCGGGGTTCAGCTCGGCGCGCTGCTTCGGCGCCAGGAACTTCAGCGCCGGCGCGTGCGCGACCTCAGGCGAGGACCAGACCGACTTGAAGCTGCCCAGGCGCAGGGCGCCGTTCGGCGAGGCGGCCGCGAGCGGCGCGTCGAGCGAGAACGGGCCGGTGTCGCCGGCGGGGAAGGCCGCGGAGGCCTCGCGCTCCTGCCAGCGGACGCCGAAGCCGCCGATCTCGTCGTGCGTGATGCCGGCGTAGAACGGCACGGCCTCGGCCAGCTCGGTCGTGACCATCATCGACGTCAGGGCCGTCGCACGGCCGCCGAGCGCCGTGATCAGGTGCGAGAGGACCTGCCACGTCGGCAGCGTGCCCTCGGGCTTGCCGACCGCGGGGCGCAGGCGCTGGAGGCGGCCGTCGGGGTGCGTGACGGTGCCCTCCTTCTCGGCGCCGGCCTCGGACGGGAAGACGACGTCGGCGTGCTGCAGGACGCCCTCGGTGAGGAAGGACGCGTGGGCGATGACGCCCGTGGCGTTCGCCAGCGCGGACGACCAGCGGGCGCGGTCCGGGAAGGACGCGACCGGGTCGACGTGCAGGAGGTGCAGGGCGTCGATCTCGCCGGCCGCGGCGGCGGCGGCGATCTCGCGGCTGCTGCGGCCGATCTTGGCGGGCTCGCTGTAGCCGGGGCCGACGTTCGGCAGGACGCCGAGCTCGCGCAGGCCGCGGCCGTTGCCGCCCGTGGGGACCTGCAGCAGGCCGGAGCCCTGGTGGCCGTCCAGCAGGCCGAGGCGGCCGGACGCCTTCAGGAGCGCGCGGGCCGCGTTGGCCGCCCGGGCCGGGTCGGCGGCGTGCGTCAGGCGCTCGCCCCAGACGATGACGACGTCCTTGCCGGCCTCGCGGAGCATGCGGCCCAGGGCCTCGACGGCCTCGGGCTCGGCGCCGGCCGCGCGGGCCAGGCCGCCGACGTCGCCGACGCCGCCGATGGCCGCGTCCAGGGCGCAGGCGAAGGCCTCCCCCGCGCCCGGCGCGAAGCGGACGGAGAGCTCGGCGTTGGGATCCAGCGCCGACGGGCGGCTCGTCGCGACGGCCAGGCGGACACCGTGACGGCGGACGCCCTTGCGCAGGCGCAGGTCCAGCACGGGCATGTCGTCGACGGGCTCGGTGTCGAGCACCAGCACGGCGTCGGCCCACTCGAGGTCGGTGACGGTCGCCTGGGCCTCGGGCGCGTCGAGCGCCGCCTGCAGGCCGGCGGACAGCACCCCGGCGGGGCGGGAGTCGAAGTCGCGGGAGCCGACGACCTCGGTCATCAGGCGGCGCAGGAGCCAGCCGTCCTCGTTGGAGGACGTGCCGCCCGCGAGCGCGCCGACCCGGCCGTCGGCCGCGTCGAGGATGCCCGCGGCGGTCGCCAGCGCGCGGTCCCAGGAGGCCGGGACGAGCTCGCCGCCCTCGCGGACCAGCGGGCCGGAGACGCGCTCGTCGACGTACGTCGACTGGTACGCGAAGCGGCCGCGGTCGCAGAGCCAGCCGTCGTCGACGGCGTCGTTCTCGCGGTTCAGCACGCGCACGACGCGGTCGTCGCGCACGGTGTAGCTGACGTTGCACTGGCCGGGGCACATCGTGCAGACCGAGCCGGACTGCTCGATGTCCCACGGGCGGGCGCGGAAGCGGTAGGCCTGGCTCGTCAGCGCGCCGACGGGGCAGAGCTCGATGATGTTGCCGGAGAACGGCGCGACGTACGGGTGGCCGTCGAACGTGCCGACGAAGGTGTCGGCGCCGCGCTCGTGGAGGACCAGCTGGTAGTCCTCGGAGACCTCCTGCGAGAAGCGCACGCAGCGGTAGCAGAGGATGCAGCGCTCGCGGTCGATCGCGACCAGCGGGGAGAGCTCGACGGGCTTCTGGAAGTGCCGCTTGGGCTCCTGGAAGCGCGTCTCGCCGCGGCCCCAGCCGAAGGAGATGTCCTGCAGGGGGCACTCGCCGCCCTTGTCGCAGACCGGGCAGTCCAGCGGGTGGTTGAGCAGCAGGAACTCGACGACCGACTCCTGCGCGCCCTTGACGCGGTCGGACTGGGTGTCGACGACCATGCCGTCGCGGACCGGCGTGGAGCAGGCGGTCTGGAGCTTCGGGATGCCCTCGACCTCGACCAGGCACATGCGGCAGGCGCCGACCGGCGCGCCGAGCTTCGGCTCGTAGCAGAAGACCGGGATGTCGACGTCGCCCAGCTTGGCGGCGTCGGCGAGCATCGTGCCGGCGGGCGCCTCGACCGTGCGGCCGTCGACGGTGAACGTGATCTGTTCGATCTCGGGACGCGGCATCAGTCGGCGGCGATTCCTTGGAGGACGTTGCCCTGCGCGGAGAGCTCGGCGAGGAGGCGGGCCTCGTTGGCCACCCGGGCCTGCTCGATATGCGCCTCGAAGTGGGGGCGGAACTTGGTGACCATCGACGCCACCGGCATGGCCATGGCGTCGCCGAGCACGCACAGGCAGTTGCCCATGATCTGCTCGCAGACCGACGAGATGACGTCGAGGTCCATCGGCGTGGCCTCGCCGGACTGGATGCGCTTGAGCATCTTCGTCGTCCAGCTCGTGCCCTCGCGGCACGGCGTGCACTTGCCGCAGCTCTCGTGCTTGTAGAAGCTCGCGGTCTTCACCGCGATGTCGACGACCGAGTTGGAGTCGTCGGCCACGATGATCGCGCCGGAGCCGAGCATCGTCTTCGCGCCCGCGAGCGAGTCGTAGTCGTACGGCAGGTCGAGGTCGTCCTTGGTCAGGACGGGGGAGCTCGAGCCGCCGGGGAACCACAGGAGGACCTCGCGGTCCTCCTCGATGCCGCCGGCGAGGCCGTAGATGATGTCCCGGCCCGTCATGCCCATCTCGATCTCGTAGTTGCCCGGGCGGCGGACGTTGCCCGAGACGGAGATCAGCTTGGTGCCGGACGACTTCTCGACGCCCATCGCCTTGTAGGCGTCGGCGCCGACCTTGAGGATGTACGTGATCGCCGTCAGGGTCTCGACGTTGTTGATCAGCGTCGGGCCCTGGTAGAGGCCCTGGTTGGCCGGGAACGGCGGCTTCAGGCGCGGGTTGCCGCGACGGCCCTCGAGGGCGTCGAGCAGGCCGGTCTCCTCGCCGCAGATGTACGCGCCGGCGCCGCGGTGGACCCACATGTCGAGCTCGACGCCGCGGCCGAGGATGTTCGACCCGATGTAGCCGGCGGCCTTGGCCTCCTCGATCGCCTTCTCGAGGATCTCCGCCTGCTGGACGTACTCGCCGCGGATGAAGATGAACGCCTTGTTCGCCCCCACGGCGTAGGCCGCGATGATCATCCCCTCGATGAGGGAGTGGGGGTTCTTCTGCATGAGCTCGCGGTCCTTGAAGGTCCCCGGCTCCGACTCGTCCGCGTTGCAGACGAGGTACTTGTCCATCTTGCCCTGCGGGATGAAGGAGGCCTTCAGGCCCGTCGGGAAGCCGGCGCCGCCGCGGCCGCGCAGGCCCGAGTCCTTCAGCGACGTGATGATCGAGTCGCGGGCCATGGCGAGCGCCTGCTCGGCCATCTGGTAGCCGCCGCGCCGCTTGTAGACCTCGATCGAGGCGAGGCCGGGCTCGTCGATGTTCTCGAAGAGGAGGTGGTTGGTCATGCCATGGACCCTTCGTCGAAGGAGACGGGGTCGAGCGTCCCCGTGTCGCGCGAGGCGCGTGCGACCTCGTCGGTGTTCGCGGCGACGTCGGCGACCCGACGGCGGACGAGCTGCTTCTCGGGCAGCGGGTCCTGGGCGGTGCGGATCTGCTCCGCGAGCTCCAGGACCTCGGTGTCGTCGACGGGCCCCACGTAGACGCCGTTGACGGAGCACATCGGCGCGATGTCGCAGGCGCCGAGGCACTCGAAGCCGCGGATGTTGACGTCGGGGTCGTCCCCGATCGCGAGCTTCAGCGACTCCAAGAGCGCGTCGGCGCCGCGGAGCGAGCAGGAGATGTTCGTACAGACGTAGACCGTCTGGCGCCCGACCGGCTTGGCCTCGAGCATGTCGTAGAAGCCGACGACCGCGGTCAGGTAGCCCGGGGTCAGCTGCATCACGCAGGCGACCTGCTCGATGGCCTGCGGCGAGCACCAGCCGTGCACGCGCTGGGCGGCGGCGAGCGCGGGGATCGCGGCGGAGCGCGAGTCCGGGTACCGGGACATGAAGTCCTCGATCTCGGCGCGCAGCGCGGCCGGGACGTCGACCTGTGCGGGGTCCGGGACGCCGGACGGGTCCTTGGTGAGGTCCGTAGCAGGACGCCAGCCGGGGACGCGGGAACCGTGGTCGAAGCGGACGACCTCCTGCGTGAGGTCGGCGCCCTCGGGCAGGTCCGGCAGGTACGCGCGGCGGGGGCCGGCGGGCGCCGGAGCGCCCTCGCGGACGAGCTCGCGCTCGTTGGGGTCCAGCGGGTCGCGGCGGATGGTCATCGGTCGATGCCTCCGAGGAGCGGATCGAGACACGCGAGCGTGGCGATCATGTCGGCGATGTACTCGCCGCGGGCCATGTCGCCGAACGCCTGCAGGTTGACGAACGAGGGGTCGCGCATGTGCACGCGCGCCGGCTTGCTGGAGCCGTCCGAGCGGACGAAGCAGCCGAGCTCGCCGCGCGGGCCCTCGATCGGGAAGTACGACTCGCCCTCGGGCACGCGCATGCCCTCGGTCACCAGCTTGAAGTGGTGGATGAGCGCCTCCATCGAGGTGGCGAGCTCGTGCCGGGGCGGCAGGGCGACCTTGCGGTCCTCGGTGATCGTCGGGCCCTCCGGCAGGCCGTTCAGGGCCTGCTGGATGATCTTCACGGACTCGCGCATCTCGGCGATGCGGACCGCGTAGCGGTCGTAGTTGTCGCCGATCGTGCCGACCGGAACCTTGAAGTCGAAGTCCTCGTACGACGAGTACGGCGTGGCCTTGCGGAGGTCCCACGGCACGCCGGCGGCGCGCAGCAGCGGGCCGGTGACGCCCCACTCCTGCAGGCGCTGGGCGTCGAGCACGCCGACGTTCTTCAGGCGCTGGAGGATGATCTCGTTCTTCGAGAGCATCGCCTCGTACTGGTCCAGACGCGTGGGCATCTCGTCCAGGAAGCGCTGGAGCTTCTTGTCCCAACCCGCCGGGATGTCCTCGACGACCCCGCCGATCTGGAAGTAGCGCGTGTGCATGCGCTGGCCCGAGGAGTACTCGAAGAGGTCGAGGACCGTCTCGCGCTCGCGGAACGCGTACCAGAGGATCGAGATCGCGCCGAGGTCGAGCATCGTCGTCCCGAGCCACACGAGGTGGCTCATGATCCGGTTGAGCTCGAGGTGGATGACCCGCAGGTACTGGGCGCGCTTGGGGACCTCGACGCCGAGCAGCTCCTCGACGGCCCCGCAGTAGGCCATGGCGTTGAAGTAGTACGCCAGGTAGTCCATCCGCTCGACGACGGGGATGACCTTCCAGTACGCCTTGTCCTCGGCGGTCTTCTCGATGCCGGTGTGCAGGTAGCCGATGATCGGCTTGACGTCGCGGATGACCTCGCCCTCGAGCGTGGTCAAGAGGCGCAGCACCCCGTGGGTCGCCGGGTGGTGCGGCCCCATGTTGATCGTGAGGAGCTCGGTCTCGTCCTGCGTGGCGACGGCGCCCAGCTGGGAGGAGAAGTCGATCGTGGCCTCGTCGGCGCGGTAGCGCTTGGCGAGCTCCTCCCACTCGGCCTCGCGCTCGGAGCGCTCCTGGACCGCGGTGGCCGCGATGCCCGACGGCGTGGTGGCGTCGGTCTCGTCGGCGATCTCGGCGCCGCGCTCGCGCTCGCCCTGCGTGGCGGGGGCGTCGTGCTCGCGGGAGCCCGTCGTGGCCTCGCCGTCCTCCGGCACGGGGCCGTCGCGCTTCTCGTCGTCGGTGCTCACTTCCACCACCCCGGGTTGCGCTGCTCGTTGCCGGTGAACAGCACCGGCTCGCCGCCGACCGGGAAGTCCCGGCGCTGCGGGTGCCCGATGTAGTCGTCCGGCAGGAGGATCCGGCGCATGTCGGGGTGCCCGACGAAGACGACGCCGAACATGTCGAAGACCTCGCGCTCCTGGAAGCTGGCGGTCGGCCACTTGCCCGTCACCGAGGCGACGTGCGGGTCCGACAGCGGGACGCGGACCTTGACGGTCACGCGGTCCTGCAGCTCGAAGGAGAGGAGCTCGTAGATCACCCCGAAGCGGGGCTCCTCCGGGTAGTAGTCGACGCCGTGCAGCGACATCAGGTGCTGGTAGCCCTGCGAGCGCAGGCGCTCGAGGCTCTCGACGACGGCGTCTGGACGGACCTGGATCTCGGACCGGCGGTCGGTGTGCACCTGGGCGACGACGACGGAGTCGTCGCCCGCGCCGACGATGTCGGCGAGGCGCTCGAGGGCGGCGAGATCAGGCACGCGCGTCCTGCTCCCGCTGCTCGAGCTCGGCGGCGCGGCCGGCGCGCTCCTCGAGCTCGTCGAGGCTCCAGGGCTTGGTCTCCTCCGTGCCGTGGGCGCGGTACCGGTCGCGCCAGGCCATCGTCGGGTCGTCCTGGATCATCTTGCGGAGCTTCAGGATCCCGTAGACCACGGCCTCCGGGCGCGGCGGGCAGCCCGGGATGTGGACGTCGACCGGCATGAACTTGTCGGCCGGGACGATCGCGTAGTTGTTGAAGACGCCCATCGACGAGGAGCAGGCGCCCATCGCGATCGCGTACTTCGGCTCGAGCATCTGGTCGTAGATGCGGCGGACGATCGGCGCCATCTTCATCGAGACGCGGCCGGCCAGGATGATCATGTCGGCCTGGCGCGGGGTCGCGCGCATGGCCTCGGAGCCGAAGCGCGACATGTCCATGCGCGCGCCGACGAGGGAGATCATCTCGATCGAGCAGCAGGCCAGGCCGAAGGTCAGCGGGAAGATCGAGTTGCCCTGCGCCCAGTGGGCGGCCTTGTCGAGCGTCGTCGTGACGATCGAGTCGCGGACGTGCTGCTCGATGTCGTCGCCCTCGAGCTCGCCGCGGAGGAGGTCACGCGCGCGCAGCTGGCGGGCGCGGAAGGCCTCCTTGTCGCCGGGCTGGAGCGCGTGCGGGGACGCTGCGGCGGGACCGATGCCGGCCTCCGCCTTGCCGTGCCGGATCACTTCCATTCGAGAGCACCCCTTCGCCACACGTAGATGAGCGCCACGAAGAGCAGCACGATGAAGACGGCCGTCTCGACGAGCGCGAAGGTGCCGAACTCCTTCAGCTCCACCGCGATCGGGTAGAGGAAGACGACCTCGATGTCGAACAGCAGGAAGAGCATCGCGATCAGGTAGAAGCTGATCCCGAAGCGGAAGCCCTGCTGGACGTCCGACGGCAGACCGCTCTCGTACGCGTCCTCGTGGACCGTGGTAGGCCGTCGCCTGAACCGCGGGCCGAGGAACGTGTTCGCCGCGACGAAGAACGCACCGACGCCCGTGGAGAGCACGAGGAAGATGAGGAGCGGTAGATACGACCGGAGCACCGCCTCTTGTTCTACCAGTTCCCAAAGGCCCTTCTAAGGGTTCGGTACCCCTCACTTTCCAGGCGTTCGTGCCGTCCTGCACGAAGTATTCCGGGACATCGCAACATCGGTTGCTTGCGGGGGTGCGCGGTGTCACGAGCGTGTCACGAGCCCCGCGCGGCGGGGTTCCCGGATCGGTCGTTCCGGGTGGGCGGATGCGCGCCCCGAGGGGGTGCCGCGACGCCGATCGCGGGCGCTCGTGCGGATCGGCGCAGCTCGGTCACACGTCGAGTCGGGGAACCGGTGGGTTCGGGGTGCGGGAGGCGGGGGTGCGGGGGTGCGGGGGTGCGGGAGGACGCGACGCGACCCTGGCACGTCGCGAACTGGTGACGGGCGGCCGGTGACGGGCGGCCGTCGGCGGGGGCCGCGGACGATCACCGGCCACGCCCTGTCCGGGATCGACCGCGCCCCTCCCCCAACGACCCCGCGCCGCGAAGCCGCGGACGATCACCGGCCACGCCCTGTCCGGGATCGACCGCGCCCCTCCCCCAACGACCCCGCGCCGCGAAGCCGCGGACGATCACCGGCCACGCCCTGTCGCGAATCGACCGCGGTCCGGCACCGCGTGAGACCACCGGTGACCTCGGCGGCCTCGTCCGCGCCGTCGGAACGCTGGTCCGGACCGTGCGCGGTCGTTCGTCGGACCGCGGATACCGCACGGGAAAGGGGGCGGTCGATGTCACGGCCGGCACGCCGACCGTGTCCGCCGCGCCATGAGACCATCACGGACCGATGTCCTCGGCCGCCCTCGTCGTCTCCCTGCTCACCGGCCTCGTGGCGCTCGCCTCCGGGGCGTGGGGCCTCTGGCTGTGGTGGCGGTTCGACGCCCGGGGCAGCTACTGGATCGCCGTCCGGATCACCCAGGTCGGCGCACTCGCCCTCGCCGTGATGGCCGGCGTCGTCTGGATCGACGGCGACGAGCCGGCCAGCTGGCTCTTCTGGCTCTACTCGCTCCTCCCGATCGGCATCTCCCTGATCGCCGAGCAGTTGCGCCTGATCTCCGCCGAGCAGGTCCTCGAGCGCCGCGGCCTGTCGGGCGCCGCCGAGGTCGCGGAGCTTGACGAGGCCGGCCAGCGCGGCATCGTCCGCGAGATCGTCCGCCGCGAGATCGGGATCATGACCACGGCCGCCCTGGTCATCGCCTTCCTGGCGCTGCGGGTGACCGTGGAGCGCGGCGGGCTCTGAGTCGGAGGACCCGGCGCGGGTCGCGGGTCCCTCCGGGTCCCGAGGGTCGCGGGTTGCCGGTCCGTCTGGGGGGACGGCGTGGGTCGCGGGTCCGTCCGGGAGGGCGAGGGTCGTGGGTCGCGTGCGCACGGGTTCCGGGCGGCGAGGCTCGCGCTGCCCGCTTTTGGCACGGATCGGCCGCGACGAGCGTTCAGGACCCCGGCCCGGCGCGGAGAACGTCGCCACGCCCAGCGATATGTCGCTGGTGAATGGATCCATTCACCAGCGAGATAGCCCCGGCGTGGACGCTCGTGCGGCGCGCGCCGCACCTGGCCGCGCTCCGTCGCACCACCGGGCCGTCGCGAGGCCTGCGAGCTCAACGCCTTCCGGAGTCGGCGCGCCCCGGGAAGACGGGCCGGCGCGGACGTCTGAACAGCCGACGTTCGGACGGTCGGCGTCACGGGTGGCTCTCCGGCCGGGGCCGTGCCGCCATCGTGAAGAGATGACTCACCCCCGGCGCCGGCCAATTGGTTGCCGCCGTCAAAGACCAGTCGCGGGCATCAAGTGCAGATGCGAGAGGGTCTTCGTGGCCGGCGCCGGGGGGCGATCCCCTCTTTCGCCCCCGCGCGGGCCGCTCCTTCCCCCGGATCGAGATTTCTTTTCGGCCGCTCGGTGGGTGCCGTCGTCGCGGCCCGTCCTGGGTCACCGGCCGTCGGGCGCCCGCCATCCGACGTCGGGCGTTGGGCGTCGGGTGTCGGGCGTTCGTCGTCGGGTCCGCCGTCCGTCTCCGTCGTCGGGCGTCGGGTGTCGGGCGTTCGTCGTCGGGTCCGCCGTCCGTCTCCGGCGTCGGGTGTCGGGCGTTCGCCATCCGACGTCGGACGTCGGCGCTGCTAACCGTCGTCGCCGCCGGACGGGGCGTCGGCCGGGTCCTCGCGCCGCTGGCCCGGCGCCGGGGTGCAGTCGGGCTCGGGGCCGGTGACGTGGAGGTCGGCGACCATGCCGAGGTCCTCCTCGCCCGCCTGGCCGCCGATGATCCGGTAGTCGCCGGGGCCGAGGCAGACGGCCAGGAACGACTCCCGCGTGTCGCCCGGGCGCAGCGGCGTGCCGTTCGACGCCATGAACTTCGCGCGGCGGTTGCCGCGCTTGTCGTCGTCGGACACGACGCGGAGGCTGTGGACGAAGCGGCCGGTGTTGCGGCCGTCGATGATCAGCCGGCCCGCGGGCATGACGAGGTTGCGGGGCGTGATCGAGTACTCGGAGAGGTCGAGGCGGACCTCGCCGTCCTCCACCCGATGCTCGGAACCGGTGTTGCAACCGGCCTGGACGAGCAGGACCGCGACCACGACGACGACGAGTCCCACGAGCACCCATCGAAGGTCGTGGACGGGGTCCACGGTGCGCTCCCGGTCGGCCATCGGGGGCATGATCGCCTATCGACGGCCGGGCGCGCGCCTCGACGGGGACTCCTCGTCTAGGATCCAGCGCACATGCAGCGTCGAGCCCTCACGACCCTGGGTGCCCTGGCGGCAGCCCTCGTTCTTGCCTCCTGCGGGTCCGAGTCGGTCCAGACCAACCGCGACAACGGACCACTCAAGGGGGAGAAGGACCCAGTCGTGCTCAAGGGCGCGAACCTCTTCTCCGACCGGTGCTCCGGATGCCACACCCTCGCGGTGGCCGGCACGCAGGGTGGCGCGGACAAGATCAAGGACCGCGAGCGCACCGACGGACCGAACTTCGACCTCCGTGCGGAGACGAAGGGCTCGGTCCTCTACGCCCTCCACAACGGCGGCTTCTCCGGCGCGATCATGCCGGCGAACATCGCCGTCGGCGACGACGCCGACGCGATCGCGGCCTTCCTGTGCAAGTACACGGGTCTGAAGGCCGGCGCCTCGTCGAGCCCGACGAAGCCGAAGACCGCCGCCGAGCGCTGCGCGGACGACCAGCCGCCGGTCGCGGGCTCGACTCCGACCTCGGGCGGCAGCACCACACCCGCCGGCGAGGGCAGCCCCGCCGAGAGCCCCGCCAACTAGCGCGGGCACCCGGGCCTCGCGGCCCGGACCAAGGACCTTCCGAGGGGCGGCGCGAGCCGCCCTTCGTCGTTCCCGATCAGCCGCGGCGGGCGATCTCGAAGGCGACCAGCGTCGTCGCGCACGCGACGTTCAGCGACTCGACGCCGCCGGGCATCGGGACCGAGGCCCAGGAGTGGGCGAACTCGGCCGATTGCTCCGACGCGCCTTCGTGCTCGCCGCCGACGAGGAAGGCGATGCGGTCCGGGAGGTCGATCTCCCACAGCGACTGGGCCGCGCCCGCGTCGAGGCCGACGATCGTGAAGCCCGCGTCCGTGAGCTCCGACAGGGCGCCGGGGGCGTCCGAGGTCCGCAGGATCGGGGACGCGAAGGCCGTGCCGGCCGAGGCCTTGACGACCTGCGGGCCGATCGCGGCGGTCCCACGGCGGGGCACGACGATGCCGTCGACCCCGGCGGCGGTGGCCGAGCGGATGATCAGGCCGAGGTTGCCCGGGGTCGTCACGCCGTCGACGACCAGGAGGCGCTGCTTGCGCCCCGGGTCGCTCGCCAGCTCGTCGAGCCGGTCGCTGAGCGCCGACATCTCGGGCGCGATGACGTCGGCGACCACCCCCTGGTCCTGACGGCCGTTGCCGGAGATCAGCGACACCCGGTGGGCGGAGGTCTCCCGCACGTCCACGCCGCGCTCGGTGGCGGACTTCTTGACCTCGCTGGTCACCGCGCCGCCCATCTCGGCGATCGTCACGCCGGCGACCTCGAGCTTCGGGTCCCGCAGCGCCTCGAGCACCGCCCGACGGCCGTAGACGGTGATGCAGCGGTCGCGCCGCTGGCCGGGTTCCATGGACGGAGGCATCGCGAGGAGGGTACGGGGACCGGGCGGCGCGACCACGTGACGTCACGCGGACGAGGCACGGTCCGGTCGGACCGACCCGGCAGTGACCACGGGGTGCCGGACCCGCCGGGGGCCACGAGAAACGCTGAAGCGTCGCGTCCCCGCCGTCGGCGCCTCGAACGATGCCGAGGCGCCCGGTACGGTGCCCATACCGGCGCGTGCGTGCGCGTCGTCGTTCCGCCGTCCCCGGAGATCCCCGTGCCCCACCCGCCCCGCGCCCGTCCGTCGACGGAGCCCGATCGACCCCTCCGTCCCCGGTCGGCGCGCCCCCGCGCCGCCGCAGCCGTCGACGACCCCGCCGCCACGACCGCCCGCGTCGCCGCCACCGCCACTTCCGGGGCGGCCGTCGTCGGGGCCACCCTCGCCGGGCTCCTCGCGCTCGGCGCCGGCCCGGCCGCCGCCGACGTACTCGAGGTGCAGACCACCGGCAAGGTGCAGGACACCCGGCTCGGCATCACCGAGACGTTCCGCGCCACCGCGATCGCGGCGGACGGCTCGCGGCGCCCGCTGCCCGACTTCGTCGTCGGCGGCAGCGGCCAGGTCTCCGCGGCGACGACATCGCCCGACGGGACGCTCGTCGCCGTCGACTTCGAGGGCGGGCACCAGGGGACGACGGTGCTGCGCACGGACGGCGGCGCGGCGCCCCGGCCGGTGCTGTTCTCCCCGCTCGAGGCGGGGTTCCTGCGCACCTGGTCCGCCGACGGGCGGCGACTGCTGTTCGACCCGGTGCGCGAAGGGCAGGACGACGCGAGCGACAGCGACGACGTCCCGCCCCGGACCGTCGGCGTCTGCGACCTCCAGCGGGCGCGGTGCCGGGCCCGTCCCGCCGCCGGTGCCGCGGCGGCGTTCCTGCCCGACGGCCGGCTCGTCAGCGCGACGACCGCGATCGAGGGTCGGCTCACGTTCGACGACCTGGAGGACACGCCCGAGGTCGCCGCCCGCGGGGGCCGGGACGCCCGGCGGATGCGCCGGATCGCGCGCCGGAGGATCGTCGTGCGGACCACCGTCGCGGGCGCGACGTCGACGGCCACCGTCGACCGGCACGCGTCGACGCCGGCGAGCGGCGTCGACGTCGCCACCGGCGCCGTCGCGAGCCCCGTCGGCGTGCTGGTCTCGCGTCAGCGGGTCCGGGTGCGGCGCGGCACGCGGGCGCGCTGCCGCGTCTACCGCGAGAGCGGCGTCGGCCTGGTCCGCGCCCGCCGGTGCCTGACGCTCACCACCCGCCGGCGGCCGGCCGCCCCGCTGCTGGTCGCTCCCGACGGCGCGGTCCGGACGCTGCACCTGCCGACGGTCGGCGCCGACGACGTCACGCCCGTCCGCGGACTGCCCGACGGGCGCTGGCTCGGCCTGCTGGGCGCGGACGAGCCGGCGCCGATCTCGCCGTCGACGGGCGCCGCGATCGCGGTCGTCGGCCCCGACGGCACCGCGGCGCCCGTGACCCTCGGCGGACGGCGGGCCACCGCGGAGCGGATCGCCACGGCGGTCGGGCGCCGCCCCGGCGGGCGGCCCGGGGAGGTCGAGCTCCTGGGGTACGAGCGGGCGACGGGGACGATCGTCGTCCTCGTCGGCGTCGAGCCGGCGCCGGGCACCGAGGAGGACGAGCCCCGCGCGGCCGTCCGCCTGCGCCTCGACGGCGGCCCGGCGCAGCTGATCGCCGTGCAGGACGAGGGCTACGCCGGCGAGGAGTCCTCGCGCGAGGTGGTGGCCGCATGGTGACCGGCACCCGACCGGCTCCGGTACTCGCCGCGCGCGCGGCCGTCGTCGCGTCCGTGGTCCTCGCCGCGTTCCCCGCGGCGGCCGGCGCGTCGCCGTCGGCACCCGCGGCCGTGACCAGGGCGTCGACCACCGGCGCACCGGTCGTCGTCCGGCTCGTACCCGAGTCCCGCGGCCGCGGCAAGGCGCAGCGGATCGTCACCCGGATCGACGCGTTCTCCGCCGGCGGGGTCCGCCGCCACGTGCGGACGGTCCGGGACGGCGGGCTCGTCCCGCAGCCGGCCGTCAGCCCCGACCGGCGCCGCGTCGCGTTCGCCCGCGCCGACGGGCGGATCGCGATCGTGACGCTCCGCGACGGCGCGCTCCGGCTGCTGCGGCCCCCGGGGCTGCCGCGCCCGCGGCCCGAGCGGGGCGACGTCGACCGCTCCCGCTGGGCCGTCGCCCCGGGCGCCGGCGTCTCGTGGTCCCCCGACGGCCGCGTCGTGGTCGCGCACGCGCTCGTCCAGCGCGATCCGGACCGCTGGGCGTCGACGCTGGGCGAGGTGCGCTCGGTCGCCTGCACCGTGGCGTCCGGCCGGTGCACGACCGCGGGGCGCGGCGCCCCGTCGGACCTGCTGCCGCTCGCCGGCGGGCGGACGCTGCGCCTCGACGGGCCCTCGCCCTCCGACGACCGGGACGGCGGCTCGTCCTACCAGCTCGACGGCGTCCGGCAGCAGCGCCTCGTCCTCGCCCGTCGGCGGGATCCCGTGCGGACCGCGGCCTCGGTCTCCGCCTCGCCGACGGGCTCCGGACGCCTGCGCGTCCTGCGCGCCATCCGGTCGGACGCGAAGGCCGGGATCGTCGCCCTCGGGAGCCGGGTCTCCGGGCCGGCCGGCGTGCTGGTCCGCCGCAACGCGACGCGGCTCGGTCCGCCCCGCGACCAGGAGGGCATCCCGTCGAGCGGCCCCGCCATCGACCTCCGGTCGCGGGTCCTCGCGCCGTGGCTCGTCTCCCCCACCGGCCACCTGAGCACCCTGCCGCTGCGCCTGGCCGTGACGCCGATCGGCACGCTCCCCGACGGGCGCTGGCTCGTCCCGACGTCGGAGGTGCGGGCGTCCAGCCGGTTCGGGCCCCCGGAGCCGGGGCTCGCGACGCTCGACCGGCGTGGCCGGGTGCGGGCGCTGCTCGTCGGCGGCCGGCCGGTCACGCCCGTGCGGCTCGCCCTGGACGCCGGGCTGCCGGACCCGTTCGCCGCCGGCGCCGGCTTCCTCGCCGCGTGGCCCGCCGGGGACGACCTCCTCGTCGCCCTGCAGGACTCGGGGTACGGCGGCACGGTGTTCTTCCTCGGCGACAGCGCGCTCGTCCGGATCCCGCTGGACGGCCGGACGCCGCCCCGGCTCGTCGACCACGAGGGAGGTGCGTCCTATGACGCCCGCTGAGTTCGGAACGACCGACGATCGGTCGAGGCGTCCCGAGGACCGGTGGTTCCGGATCGACGTCCGCAGCCGCGCGCTGCTCGCGTTCGCCGTCGTCCTCGCCGGCGGTGCGGTCCTCGCACCCGCCGCCCCGGCCGAGGTCGTCCGGATCACCAGCGACCCGGCGGCGGACTCCGACGCGCCGGACGTCGTCGCGATCGCCGCGTTCCCGGCCACCGCGGACGCCGGGCGGATCGCCGGGCTCCCCGTCGCCGGCCTGCCCGACGACGTCGCGACGTTCGAGGCCGCGCCGCCCGGCGGGCCGGTCGCCTACGCGGGCCAGGGACCGACGGGGCCCGCGCCCGCCGACCGGTTCGACGACCAGCCGCACCGCCCGCTGGCCGGGCTCGTCCCCCTCGGCGGCGGGCCGGTCGTCCCGTTCACCGGACCGACCGGCGGCCCCCTCGGCCGCGCGTTCCGGCCCTACTCGAACGCCGCGAACGACCAGCCCGATCCGTGGATCACGTGGGCCCCCGACGGCGCCTCGCTCGTCCTGCACGCGGTCGGCCGCGACCCGCGGGCCGACCCGTGGTTCGCGGCGCCGGCCTCGCGGCGCTGCGTCGTGGCGACCGCCCGCTGCGAGCCGGTCGCGCCGCGCGACGTCGTCGACCTGCCCGGCGGCGGGACGGTGCAGGTGGACGCGGGGCTGACCGCGCCGATCGGAGCGAACCGGTCGCTCGGCCGCGACAGCGCGGAGAGCCGCGTGACGACCAAGCGTTTCCGGGCACGGGCGGGCCGGCGCTACGCCGTGACCGTGCGCGTCGCCGGACGGCCCGGGCCCGCGGCGACGTGGACCACGTCGGGCGTCCTGCGCACGGGCGCGCCCGCGTACGACCGGTCCTACGCGAGCGCCGCCGGGGTCCTCGTCCGCACGTCCCGGGTCCGCGCGCCGCGGTCGAGCGGCCGCGACGCGTACGAGAGCGTCGGCGCCGACGCCGGCCGCGCGGCGATCGTCCGCGCCGACGGCACGATCCGGTCGCTCGGGCGCTTCGGCTACGAGGTGGTCGGGACGCTGCCCGACGGCCGCTGGGTGCTGACGGGCGGGTCCGGCGAGCGCTTCGAGCGCGGGCCCACCGGGCTGCCGCTCAGCACGCTGGACGCCGACGGCCGGATCGCGCCGATCACGTCCGGGACGCGTCCCGTCTCGCCCGTGTGGGCCGCCAGCACGGCCGGGCTGCCGGACTCCCTCTCGACCACCGCGAAGGTCGAGCACGCCGGCGTCGACGGCGCGACCGGCCTCCTGGTGCTCGTCCTGCGCTTCTCGGACGACGACGGCGGCGGCCGGGTCGTCGCGGTGACGCCCGACGGCTCCGCGCCGCCCCGGCTGCTGCGCGACGCGCCGGGCCGGCCGTCGGACGACGACTACGTCGTGCGGTGAGCGGCCCGGCGGCGTGACCGGGCGGGACGGGCGGCGGGGCGACCGCCCGGCCACCGGGCGGATCGGGGCGCCCCCGGGCTACGCTTGGCCGCGATGCTCGATCTGAAGGCCCTGCGCCGCGATCCCGACGCCGCCCGTGCCGCCCTCGCCCGCCGCGGCGGCACCGACGCGGAGTCCTTCGACGCCGTGCTGGCGCTCGACGAGCGGCGCCGCGAGCTGCTGCCGCAGCTCGAGACGCTGCGCGCGGAGCAGAACGCCGCCAACGGCGCGATCGCCCAGGCGAAGAAGGCCGCGAAGGAGTCCGGCGACAGCGCCGCCGCCGACGCCGCCGTGGCGACGATGCGCGAGGTCTCCGCCCGCGCGAAGGCGATCCAGGAGGAGCTCGCCGCCGTCGAGTCCGACCTGGCCGACCAGCAGGCCCGCCTGCCGAACCTCCCCCACGTCGACAGCCCGCCGCAGGACACCGTCGTCCGCACGGTCGGCGAGCCGCGGATCGACGGGCTCGGCGCGCGCCCCGCGACGGCCGGGCCGCTCGGCGACGGTGGCCCCGACGCCGCCGCCCCGGCGACGGACGCGAAGGACCACCTGGAACTCGCCGGCGCGCACCGCGTCGACATGGAGCGCGGCGCGCGCCTGTCGGGCTCGCGCTTCGCGTACCTGCGCGGCGACCTCGTCTTCCTCGAGCTCGCGCTCGTGCAGTGGGCGCTGTCGAAGCTGCGCGACAAGGGTCACGAGGCCGTGATCCCGCCCGTCCTGGTGCGTGAGGACGCGCTCTACGGCACCGGTTTCCTGCCCGACACCGAGCAGCAGATCTACGCGCTGCCCGGCGACGACCTCTACCTCGTCGGCACCAGCGAGGTCGCCCTGGCGTCGATGCACGCCGGCGAGATCCTCGAGGTCGCCGAGCTGCCGCTGCGCTACGCGGGCTTCTCGCCGTGCTTCCGCCGCGAGGCCGGGGCCGCCGGCGCCAGCGACCGCGGGCTCTTCCGCGTGCACCAGTTCGACAAGGTCGAGATGTTCTCGTTCGTTCCGCCGGAGGACGCCGAGGAGGAGCACGCGCGCCTCCTGGCGATCGAGGAGGAGATCCTCACCGACCTCGGCATCCCCTACCAGGTGGTCGACATCGCGGTCGACGATCTGGGCGCCTCGGCGGCGCGGAAGTTCGACTGCGAGGCGTGGCTCCCGTCGCAGCAGCAGTACCGCGAGCTGACGTCGACCTCGAACACGACGGACTTCCAGGCCCGCCGCCTGAACACGCGCCTGAAGGACTCCCGCACGGAGTCGCCGCGCAAGCCCGAGCCGCTGGCGACGCTCAACGGCACCGCGATCGCGGTCGGCCGGACGATCATCGCGCTGCTCGAGCACGGCCAGCGCGCGGACGGCACGATCGTGCTCCCAGAGTGCCTCGCGGCCTTCGGCGCGCCGCGGGTGCTGCCCGCGGCGCGCTGACGCTCAGACCTGCTGCGGCTCGGCCAGCGCGGCCTCGAGCTCGCGGCGGATCAGGAGGTCGGAGATGATCACGAGGCCGACCGCACCGGAGACGACGACGGCGGCCACGAACTTGACGTGCCAGCGCTGCTGCTGGGCGCCGAGCAGGCCGATGCCCACGATCGCCAGGAAGGCGAGGCCGTGGACCATGCCGACCGGCCCGACGAACGAGTCCGAGTCGATGATCCCGACCATCCCGAGGACGAGCGGGACGAAGAGCACCACGTCGATGATCCCGAGGACCAGCATGACGTTGAGGAGCTTGCGGGTGCCGGTGGGATCGGTGGTGGAGACGTCGAACATTGCGCGAAGGGTACGCGGCGGATCGGTCTCGCGGTCGCACCCCGTCACACGACGGATTCAGGGTGGGCGCCCCGGATCCCGCTCGTCGCCGGTCACCGCGGCCGAGCGTCGACGCGCCACGTTCCGGGACACCATCCGCTCGCGGCGTGACTCACGACGAGCGGCGGTGCGCCACGTTCCTTGCGCCCGCGACCCCCGGCCCCGCGCGTGTGGGAGGGTCGGGACATGACCTCCGACCCCCGGTACGACGAGCTCGTCGCGAACCACCGCTGGAACGTCCCCGAGCGCTTCAACGTCGCCGCCGAGGTGTGCGACAAGTGGCCGGACGAGAAGCTCGCGATGGTCCACGAGGCCCCCGACGGGACGGTCCGCGAGGTCCGCTGGAAGGAGCAGCGGGAGCTCGCCAACCGCTTTGCCAACCTCGCCGTCCAGCACGGGATCGGCCGCGAGGACGTCATCGCGATGCTCGTCCCTCCGCGCCCGGAGGCCGCCGCGGCGTTCCTCGGCACCTACAAGGTCGGCGCGATCCTCCTAGGCATGTCCGTCCTCTACGGCGAGGAGGGCATCCGCCACCGGATCCGCGACTCCGGCGCGCGGCTCGTCGTCACGGACGAGGCGCACCGGGACCACATCGTCCGCTCGATCACCGGCCTGCCGGGGTGGGATGTCGACGGCGGGGAGGACGGGCTTCCGGGTTCAGAGGACCACACGCTGCTGATCCTCACGTCCGAGCTGCTGGAGGCGGCGTCGCCGGAGTTCGAGACCGTCGACACCGCGGCCGAGGACCCGGCGCACCTCTTCTACACCTCCGGCACGACGGGCCTGGCGAAGGGCATCCTCCACGCGCACCGCTTCGTGCTCGGCCACGAGGAGTTCGAGCACTGCCACGAGATCCAGCCGGACGAGCGCTTCCGCTCGATGAGCGAGTGGGCGTGGGCGGCCGGGATCAACCCGCTGCTCGGCGCCTGGCGGACCGGGGCGACGCACTACGTGCTGGAGCGCGAGGGCGGGTTCTCCCCCGAGGCCGAGCTCGAGTTCCTGAGCCGGAACAAGATCACCAACCTCTTCACGACCCCGACGGCGATGCGGTCGCTGATGGCGGTCGACCGGGCGGGCGAGCGGTTCCCGATCCCGCTGCGCCGTGCGTGCTCGGCCGGCGAGCCGCTGAACCCCGAGGCGATCAAGTGGTTCCGCGAGCAGTTCGGCGTCACCGTCATGGACTTCTACGGGCTGTCGGAGGGCTACCCGCTCTGCGCGAACTTCCCGTGGATGGAGATCCGCGAGGGCTCGATGGGCCGCGTCATGCCGGGCTGGGACGTCGCGGTCCTCGACGAGGACGAGCGGCCGGTCGGCGTCGACGAGCGCGGCGAGATCTGCTGGCGGCGGGAGTCCTCCCCCACGTGGCCGCTGCGGTTCTGGAACAACCCGGAGGCCACGGAGGAGACCTTCGGCGGCGAGTGGTTCCACACGAAGGACGCCGCGCGCGTCGACGCCGACGGCTACGTCTGGTTCGAGGGCCGCGCCGACGACGTGATCCTCACCGCCGGCTACCGCGTCGGCCCGTTCGAGGTCGAGTCCGCGTGCCTCGAGCACCCGGCGGTCAAGGAGGCCGCCGCGGTCGCCAAGCCCGACGAGCGGCGCGGCTGGATCGTCAAGGCGTTCGTCGTCCTGGCCGCCGGCCACGAGGCGTCCGACGAGCTCGGGAAGGAGATCTCGTCCTACGTCCGCAACCACCACTCGAAGTACGCGTACCCGCGCGAGGTCGAGTTCGTGGAGGACCTGCCCAAGACCCTGACGGGCAAGATCCGCCGGATCGAGCTGCGGGCGCTCGAGGACGAGCGGGCGCAGGCGGCGAAGGCGTGATGGCTAGGGGCTGACCCCGACCTTCCGGGCGCCGGCGCGCCACCTCGGTCGTCGCGCGCCAGGACGCTCGTGGACGGCGCACGCCGGGCGTAGGATCGCGCGGTCCACACCCCGCGCCGCCCCCACGGCCGAGCCCGCTCCCACCGCCCCGAAAGGGCCCGCCGTGCGCCGTGCCGCCGCCGTCCCCGTCCTCGCCACCCTGGCCGTCCTCGGGGCCGCCGCGCCCGCCGGCGCGTCGACGATCGAGTACCAGTGCGGGCCGAACGTCTGCGCGGTCGACCCGGACGTCGCCGGCAGCGCGCACCAGCTCGTCGCCGGCGCGACCGCCACCGGCATCACCCGCGACGGCGCGACCGTCGCGTGGACGCTGCCCAACCCGCATGGCGTCGTGCTGTCCCCGGTCGGCGGCGGCGCGACGACGCCGCTGTTCACCGGGCCGGTCTACGAGTACCCGCGCCTGTCGCCCGACGGGACGCACGTGCTGTGGGAATTCCCGGACACCAACGGGTGGTACACGTACGAGGCCCCCGACGCGAGCGCCACCACCACCTCGACCGTCGGATCGTCGATCTCCCAGACCACGCACGGGTGGCTGAACGGCCAGCCGCTGGTCGTCTTCCGCGGGTTCGTCAACGAGAGCACGAACACGCTCTCGCGGATCTGCGCACCGGCGCCCCCGGCGTCCCCCAACTGCGCCACCGTCCTGGCGGCGGACCCCGACAGCCAGATCTCGCTGCCCGACGGCGCGCCCGACGGCCAGAGCATCGTCGCCGTCCGCGGCCCGGCCCCGTCGACGATCGGCGCCCCGACCGAGGGCACGATCGCGCTCTACTCGACCGCCACCCACACCCGCGTCCGCGACCTGACGAGCGGCCCGGCCGACTCGCGGCCCGCGTTCTCGGCGGACGGCGCGCGGGTCGCGTTCGAGCGCGCCGGCGGGATCTGGGTCGTCGACGTCGCGGGCGGCGACCCGCGGAAGGTCGCCGACGGGACGGCGCCGTTCTGGGGCGGGCCGACGACCGTCGCGGGCGGCGGCGCCCGGGGCGGCACCGGCGGCGGCGGTTCGACCGGCGGCGGCTCGACGGGAGGCGGCGGGGCCGCCGGGAGCGCCGCGCCGAAGGTCGTCCTCGTCGGCCGGCATCGCCTGAAGGACCTCGTCGGCGGGAAGGTGCGGCTGCGGACGACGTGCGCCTCGGCGTGCACGGTGCGGACGACGTTCCGCGTCGGCGCCTCGTCGGCCAAGCGGCTGCACCTGGGGAAGGCACGGACGATCGGGTCGGGGACGGCGCACCGCGGGTCCGCGGGCGACGTGACCGTGCCGCTGAAGCTCACGCGCGCCGCGAAGCGCCGCCTGAAGGGCCGCTCCTCGGTCGGCGGGACCCTCACCACCGCGGTCACGCCGAAGGGCGGGAAGGCCGCGGTCCGGACGTCGAGCGCGACGTTCGGGAAGCGCTAGGCGCGCCGCTCCGGCCGGTCGCGACCGCTACTGTCTCCCGGGTCGCGCGGACTCGCCTCCGTTCGGCCGTGCTCCGGGACGCTCACACGTCGCCGGGGCGTTGTCGTTCCCGGGGGCGCTCCGCCCCGCGCCCCCTTTCGCCGGCGCACCCGGCGCAGCCCGGGGGACCGAGGGGCGCGCCGTCAGCGCGGCCGGGTGGCGACCTTCGCGGTGATCCGGCTCTTCGCGTCGATCCGGACGGTGACGCTGTAGCGCGGGCCCTGGGTCGTCCGCAGCACGCAGGTGACGCTCGGCGTCGTCGGGATCGGGACGTGCTTCGGGCACGTGACGCCCGCGGAGCGCTGCCCGACCTGCTTCTCGAGCAGCGACCGGACCTGCCGGGCGATCACCGTGCCCTTCGCGATCCCGCGGACGGCCTTGACCTTGATCCGGGCCGTGCCGCCGGACACCGAGGTCACCTTGCCGCGGATGATCAGCTTCGTGTCCGCGGGGTTCAGCGCCGTGCACGAGATCCGCGCGCCGACCGCCGCCTGCACCCCCGACGCGCACGAGACGCGGTGGAGCCGCACGCCCTGCGCCGCGAACTGGTCGACGATCAGCCGCTCGATCTGGGACGTCTTCAGCGTCCCCGCGCGGAGCGAGGGCCCTCGCGTCGCACCCGTGGCGGGGAGTCCCGAAGAGAGGATGCCCGCCGCGGCGGCCGCCGCGGCGACCGCGCTCCGGCGGAGGGCTGGGCGGATCGACCGGCGCGGCACGCCGGGCACTCTACGGGCTGCCCTACGGCGCGCCTATGGGGTCCGCACCGATCTTGGCGGACGACAGGCGCCCGGGCCGGGTGCTGGCACCTATGGGGTGCCAGGTCCAGACGATGCGACGGCTGCCGCGGCCACAGTCGACGTGGGCGGTGCGGTCGGGGTCCGCCTTCGAGGTCTCGACGTTGCGTATGCGGCAGGCGTCGCCGCGGAGCGTGCACCGGTGAACATCCGCCTGGGACGTCACCGCCGGAGAGGCCTACTTCATCCGAGCAGCGAGGTCTCCGAGGCCGAGAAAGTACCGGCCGTGTGTCCGTCGTAGATCGTCCTCCGAAGCCGCAGTCAAGGCAACGATCTCCACTTCGGATCGATCACGAAACTCGACTTCGGTTTCGAACCGGGCAGCCATTGCCTGTGCGGCCCCATCGAACCGTTGCGTCCTCACCAACCGGCCAGCGTCCCGGACCTGCGTGGTGACCACCGGGTCGTGGTCGTAGTGCGCACAGAGGACGTGGGTCCGGACGGGCCCCGTGCCGATGCGGACGACGCCCTCCCCCGCGCGCTCCCACGGGTCGAAGACCCGCTCGGTCGTGCGCGCGAGGGCCTTCGGGTCGCTGGCGAGCACGTGCTCGGCGCCGCCGGGAGCAGCACGACGTCGCCGGGCAGCAGCTGGACGGGCGGCTCGCCCGGCCGCGAGAGCCAGGCGGTGCCGGACGTGACGGCGTGGAACCGTGCCCGGCGCCGAGGTCCTGCGGCTCGACATCACCGACCCGGCGTCCGTCGCCGCCGCGGCCGGGGCCGCCCCGGACGTCACGCTGCTCGTCAACAACGCGGGCGTCTCGCTGTTCCAGGACCTCGTCGCCGGCGACCTCGCGCGGATCCGCGCCGAGATGGACACGAACGTCTTCAGCACCCTGGCGATGCTCCGGGCGTTCGCGCCGGGACTCGCGGCCGGCGGGGGCGGCGCGATCCTCAACGTCCTCTCGCGGATGTCGTGGACGTCGCACCCGGGCGTCGGCGGCTACGCGCTCAGCACGAGGAGACCGCGGCGTCGAAGGCGGAGCTGAGCCGCGACCCGCGCAAGGTGCGGCTGCACCGGTCGTTCTGAGGCGCGGGCCGCGAGGGCGGTCGGCCGGGGTCGGGCGACGCGTCACGCGGGCGACCGGACGACGCCTCACGGGCCCGTAGGCGGAGGGGAGGGGATTCGAACCCCTGGACGGGGGTGACCCGCCTCCAGTTTTCAAGACTGGCGCAATCGTCCACTCTGCCACCCCTCCGTGGCGCGCCGGAGCGCATACGAAAGGGTAGAGCGGTCGGCGCCGGGATGGGGCGCTTCCCCGAATCGGCACTCCGGAAACGTCGGACGTTCGTCGACCACCCGAACGTGGCGTGCCGCCGCTCGGCACGTCCCACGCGCCCGCTCCGCGCCGATCGGGCGATCGGGGGACCGGTGCTCAGCCGAAGATCAGCAGGTGCAGCAGGCCGGCGCCGAAGCCGAGGACGGCGCCGTGGAGGAAGAGCAGCCACTCGTCCTCCTTCATCGCCGTGCGCAGCATCTCGACGAAGTCCGACGGCGGCATCTCGCGCATCCGGGTCGAGATCAGCGTGCGGATCCGGGCACCCTGGACCCGGTTGAACTCCGGGTCGCGCAGGGGGGTGAGCGTGTAGTCGACGGCCTCGACGGCCACCGAGTCGCGGATCGAGTCGTAGCTGCGGCCGCCCATGATCAGCCGGACGGCCGTCCGCGCCGGGCCGGTCGCGCGGTCGACGGCCGGGCGCAGGGAGTCCTCGATCATCCGGCGCGTGGTGTCCGAGCGCGGGCCGTGCAGCAGCTCGTCGCCGATGCCCGCCAGCGTCAGGATCTCGCGGGAGATGATCTCGGAGTAGATGTCAGCGGCCTCGGCCTGGCGGCGCAGGAACAGTCCCTGGACCTTGAAGCCGAGGATCCGGCGCTCCTCGATCGGCTCGAAGATCATCCAGATGCCCACGAGGTTCGTGGCCCAGCCGACGAACGTGCCCATGATCGGCAGCACGAACCAGTACGGGATCGCCTCGGTGATCAGCACGACCGGGAAGCCCAGGAAGAACGCGAAGACGAAGCCGAAGTTCACCATGAACCGCAGCTCCTTCCGGCCGGTCTCCTGGAAGATCTGGTTCGCGAGCTCCGGGCGGTTCTCGAGCGCCCGGATGACCATGAGCTTCACGTCGAGCAGCTGGTCGATGTGGGTGCCGATCTTCTCGGTCACGTCGCGGACGATGTCCGGAAGCTGGTTGCGCACCCGGGTGTGGATCGCCTCGCGGACCGGGGTCGGCAGGTCGTGCCAGAGCCGCGGGTGCTCGCGCTCCATGATCCGCTCGACGAGCGGGCGCAGGTCCTGCTCGACCGACGCGATCATGTGCTCGGCGATCTTGTCCGGCTCGAGCTGCTGGTAGAAGTCGGCTGCGTTCCCGAGCTTCGAGATGCCCTTGTCGACGGCGATCGAGCCCATCTTCGCCGCGCGCGAGGGGATGATCCCCTGCCAGCCGATCCCGCCGTGCATCACCCCCGGGATCTGCTGCACCTTGCGGGGCGAGAGCTTCACGAAGAAGCGCATCCCCGGCACCCGGACCCCCTGGAACTCCAGGGGGTTGAAGAGCATCCAGACCGCGGACCAGTTGGTGATGTAGCCGATCGCCCCCATGAACAGCGGGACGGTGATGATCTCCTGCCAGTGCAGGTCGAGCCCGAGGACGTGCAGGCCGGCGAGGGCTGGGCTCATGACGGCGAGCCCGCCTGCCCGCCGAGCCGCCGGCCGGGCCGGGTCGGCGCGGGGCGCGGGGCGGTGCCGGGGATGTCGACCGCGCCGGGCTGGATCGCGGAGCCCTCGATCGTGTCGCCTGTGATCCGCCGCTGC